>JBGSLE010000061.1:0-30743 GCA_041740875.1 Pontiella sp.
CCATAAACAGCAGCGAGCCACGCCATTCGCCGAAGCAGTCTATAAAAGTTGCCTGCCGATTGCCGCACACTGCCATGCCAGTCCCTTGCAGGGATGTTCGCCGTTCCAGAGTTCATCATGCGCGGCGTTTGTTTGACGGATGGCGTGGCGACGCGAATTTCTCATAAGCCTCCTCAGTGGTGAGGAAGACGCGGTCAGGACCGAGTTGTTCGAGGAACTCCGTGTCGGCGAGCCGGTCCATCACCGGTCCTTTGACCTCGGTGAGATAAAGTTCGATGCCTGCGTCTTGGATGCGGTTGCGGAGGTCGGTCAGTGTCTCGAGGGCGCTAGCATCAATGAAGTTGATCGCGTTGCAGATCAGCACGAGGTGGCGCAATTGGGGGCGCTCGGCGGCGGCGCAAAGCACGAAGTCCTCAATATACTTCGCATTGGCGAAGTAGAGGCTCTCATCAATCCGCAGCAGGAGGACGTGCGGGAGCGTTTGCACTGCGTGGCGCTGGACGTTGCGAAAGTGTTGGGTGTTGGGCACCCGCCCCACGATGGCCATGTGTGGTCGGCTCGTGCGCCAGAGATGCAGAAGGATCGTCGAGGCTACGCCGATGAGGATGCCTTTTGCGACCCCGGCCGCGAGCACTGCGACGAAGGTGAGGATCAACGCGGCGGCATCGGCCTTGTTGTAGCGCCAGAGTCGGCGCGGCATCTCGAAATCCATCAAGCCGGTAACCGCAATGATGATGATGGCGGCCAGTACGGCTTGGGGCAAATGGTGGAAGAGCGGCATCAGAAACAGCGCGGCCAAGCCAACAACCGCCACCGTGATGAGCGAGGCGAGGCCGGTATTTGCGCCGGCGGTGAAGTTGACCGTCGAACGGGCGAACGAGCCGCTGACCGGATAACCGCCGGTGACCCCGGCCGCGAGGTTCGCCGCCCCCAGCGCGACGAATTCCTGGTTGGAATCCACTTTCTGCCGACGCTTGGCCGCGAGCGACTTCGCAACGGAAATGTTTTCGAGAAAGCCGATGAGGCTGACGGTGAAAGCGAGCGGAACCAGCGGCAGCAACTCGGACGCGGGGAGCGCGGGAAACGCGAACCTTGGCAATCCGCTGGGGATCTCCCCGATGATTCGGATGCCGCTACGCGCCCCGAGCTGGAAAACGCCGACGATGGCGGTGCCGAGGATGACTGCGACGATCGGCCCGCTCTTCGACAGCGATTGCGCCAGCGCAGGCGGAATGGATTTCAATCGGGCGAGAGACTGCGGCAAAAGGTATTGAAATGCGAGCAGCAGCAACACGCTCGCCGTGCTGATTGCGAGCGTGGGTCCGTGGGTGTGGGGTACCGCCCGGACCAGTTCCCCCAGCAATTCGTGCAGATGATCGGTGCGCGGAAGCGATACGCCGAGCAGGTGTTTTATCTGGCTAAACGCGATGTGAAACGCAGCGGCACTGGTAAAGCCGGAGAGCACCGGCTGGCTCAGGAAGTTCGTGAGTACCCCCAGCCGTGCGGCACCCATCGCGATCTGCATGACACCGGCGATGAGCGCGGTGGCCATGGCGTATGCGAGATAGCGCGGCGAACCCGGCTCCGCCCATGCGGCGACCTGCGTCAGGATGAGCAGCGATAACAGCGCAGATGGGCCGACCGATAGATACCGGCTGCTGCCGAGCAACGCATAGACGGCAAGCGGCAGGAGGCTGGCATACAATCCGACCTGCGGCGGCAAACCGGCCAAGAGCGCGTAGGCCATGGCCTGGGGAATGAGCAGGGTCGCGACGATCACGCCCGCGAGGGCATCGCCCGGCAGCTGCTTCCGCTCGTAATGCGCGAGCCAGTCCATGGCCGGGATCCGGCGCTTCAGCCACGAAGAGATGGTTGGGGGCAATTTTACAGCCGTGTTTTTCATGCGCCTGCAACCCCCAGCCACCGAAGGAGATTTGCTCTACAGAAGTTTGAGCAGCTCCTTTGCGGCGGCTTCCGAGGAAGCGGGATTTTGCCCGGTAACAAGCTTGCCATCGACGACCACATGGGAACCCCAATCCGGGCCTTTTTCATAAAGACCCCCATTTGCTTTGAGCATCTCTTCGACAAGAAACGGAACAATTTTGGTGAGACCAACGCCCGCTTCCTCCGTATTCGTAAAGCCGGTGACGCGGCGGCCCGAGACCAACGATTTTCCGTCGGCCCCTTTCGTGTGCTTGAAGATCGCCGGAGCATGGCACACCGCAGCGAGCGGACGATCCTCCCCGATGAACGTTTCGATGATGCGCTGGCTATCTTCATTTTCCGCAAGATCCCACAGCGGGCCATGCCCGCCCGGGAAAAAGATCGCATCAAAGCCGTCGGCATCAATCTCGGCCAACTTGGTGGTGTTGCCTAGTGCCCGTTGTGCGGCAACGTCTTTTTTGAAGCGCTCGGTAGCCTCTGTTTGCGCATCGGGAACATCGCTTTGCGGATCGAGCGGGGGTTGCCCACCCGCAGGAGATGCCAGGGTGATTTTTGCTCCGGCATCAAGCAGGACGTAGTAAGGGGCCGCAAATTCTTCCAGCCAAAAACCGGTCTTTTTGGCGGTGTCACCCAGCTTGTCGTGCGAGGTTAGGATCATGAGTACATTCATCTTGGTGTGTCTCCTTTCAGACCGCGGATATCGACCCGCGAAGTTCTGCGTTCACGCAGGGGTGTATGGCGCAGTAACGCTTGAGGGCATCGATGGCCTTTAGTTCCAGGTCGAGGCGGTGGCATCCATATTTTTTCGGCACGCCCTGCGTCGTCACAAAGGCAGCCGTGTACGTCTCATTTCGCTTCAGTTTTTCGCTGCCGATAAAACACTGCTGGATGCGGGATCCGGCGGGATTCTCAAGCTTCAAATAGAGGCTGAGGCCGAGACAGCGCTTCACATAGCCACCCATCTGCTGATACGGATCCGCAGCGAGGGTGTGTTCGAGGTTTTCCTCGATCATGTCCCACATCTCCTGGCCCGTCAGCTCCACCGTGGACACCGGCGGGTTGGAAGGCACGATGTTCCAGAGATCGTTGACCGTCACCGGGCCCGGCGGAATCGGCGCGCCGTAGCGCCAGCCATTGGAGAATGCGATGCGTGTTTCCGCTGCTTCAGCGATTGCCTGTAAAAGGAAGTTATCCATGGTGGATTCGAGAAACGTGTTCCGGTTGAGTGCCGTCTGGGTCTGTCCAACGACTTCGGAGAGCATTGGTCGATGCGGCGAAACAATGTCTTCGATCAGGCGTTCCATGTCGGGGTCGGCAGCGATCGAGGCGTCCACAGGGATCAAATGATGATGGATGGATCCGACGTGTCCGCCGTCGAGTTCCACGTCCAAACGCCCGACAAACGATCCGTGACAACCCGATTGGATGATCGTTGCACCGTTCACCACCAGGGGTTCATCCATCCGATTGTGCGTGTGGCCGCTCAAGAGAACATCGATACCGCCGCATTCGGCCGCGAGTTTCACGTCCTGCGGAAAGCCGAGATGCGAAAGCACCACCACGAGATCCACACCTTCTCGGTCCCGCAATGTGCGGATGTGGCCAGGAAGTTCCTCATTGCCCAGTGTGAAGCGCAGGCCCTCGCTGATTTTAGGAGGCATCGTCTTGTCCACAATGGTCGCGGCGATGCCGATGATGCCGATGCGCACGCCGCAGCGCTCGATCACCGTGAAGGCCGGGTAGTCCAGCTCGCCGGTTGCTTTGACATAGCAGTTACAAGCCAGTAGCGGATAATTCAGCTTCGCCGCCACTTCGCGCATCCGGTCCGGGCCATAGGCAAAGTCCCAGTGGACGGTCGCCGCCTCAATGCCGAGGCGGTTCAACGGTTCGATCATTGCCGCGCCCCTCGACTCCACGGCGTGAAAGGTACCGTGAAAGGTGTCCCCGTTATCCAGTGCGATCACCGCTCCGTTCCGCTCCTGACGCACTTGCTTGAAAATCGTGAGCAACCGCGCGAAGCCGCCCGCCGTGCGATACTCTGCCTGTGCGCCGGCCCAGAACAGCTCCGGGTGTGGCTCCAGGTAGCCATGCGTGTCATTTATTTGGAGAAGCGTGATCGTTCTTCGCGGGTTCATAGGTTCGCGCTTAGCGGAGGGTGAAACGTTCCAAAACCAGAAGGATGGCGATGAGCGCCACCGCAAGGACGCTGGCAAAGACTGGGCGCGGCACATGCATCAGATCGGGCAGCAGGACTTTGCCGAGGTCGCCCCATTTCTCGACCGTTTGTTTGGTCCAGCCGGAAAGCTCGGCGAAAATCCATGAGCCCGCAACTAATCCGGCCATGCCGAACAGCGCGTCCCAACTTCCCTGTCCCAGGGCCGCGGCGGCCGTGCCGGGGCAATAGCCTGCCAATGCAAAGCCCGCGCCGAACACAAGCCCGCCGATGATGTTGGCGCCGATGCGCGTCGGCTTGATATGGAGGTTCACCTTAGCGAAGTGGTGCAGCGTGAAGATGCCGATCATGCCCACCACGATCGCGGTGAGCATGACCTTCGCGACCGTGAAGTCCTGAAGCAGCAGTTGGCCGATGAGCACGTTGAATTTACCCACGCCGCCTTTCTGCAAGAGAAAGCCAAACACCAGACCAAAAACCACTCCGGCCAACAGCTTGGGAGCTGCGGCCACCGGTGGTGCGGGTTTCTCTGTTGATTGCAGAACTGCTTTGCCGGGATTAGTCATTGGTTCTCACATGTTGAAAAGAGGGATGGCCACCGCGACACCGCCGATGAAGAAGCAGATCACGGCGATCCAGGAAGCGACGTTGCGTGGCATGGTTCCGCTGCTGCCGTGGCCGCTGGTGCCACCACCCGCCAGCCGCGCGCCGAAGGCCATGAGCAGGCCGCCGCCAAAAGCGATCGCCGCACGCAGGGCAATGCTGTCGCCGAAACGCGCCGTCCACATGGGCGGCAACCACTCGTTGGCAAACTCGCCACCCGTCAGCGCGGCAATCGCACCGCCCACGACAATTGAAAGGACAAAGGCAAATTCCCAGCCCACGCGCGGCGGGTTGTCTTTGAAGTAGGCAAGCGACTCGGTATGGCGGGGTGCGATGAGTTTGCCGATGAAGCCCGACACTTGGGCGTAAAACGACGATGCGCCGATGGGCTTGTCCGAAAAATAGAAGGTAAGCCACGAAAGCACGCCAATGCCCGCGCCAACCACATACGGCGACCAGGCGGGGCCGGAATATTCAAGCGCGGTCACTTCGTCCCCTTCTGTTTCCCTTGAACGGGGAATCCCGCATTCTTCCACGCCTGCCAGCTTCCGGGGATATTGTGGACAGAGCCAAATCCTGCCTGTTTCAAGATGCTGGTCGCGATGCTCGCGCGATAGCCGCTGTCGCAATACACCGCCGTGGGCTTGCGCTTATCCAGTTCGCCGAGTCTTTCGCGCAACTCGCCCAGGAAAATATGGCGGGCATTCGGGATGTGGCCGTCTTTCCATTCATCCGGCGCGCGCACGTCTAGCAGTTGCAAACGCTTGCCCGCGCGTTTGACCTCATGCACCGTCATCTGCCCGACCGCATCCAACGGCAGCCCGGCGTTGTCCCACGCCTTCATTCCGCCGACAAGATAGCCGGAAAACTTCGTGTAGCCGGTGCGCAGAAATAGACGCACGATATCATCGAGCTTCTCGTCGGACTCTAGAACCAGGAGGATTGGTTTGGTGGGATCAAGCAGCCAACCCACCCAAATGGAAAGCATGGGCAAGCCGCCGATGTTCAGCGCACCTTTGATATGGCCCCCGCCAAACGCCAGCATCATGCGGGTATCGATCAGCACATTGTCTGCGTTCTCCGCGGCTTCCTTGAAAAATATGGGAGGCAGGCCACGCACGGTGGGTAGGTTGCCGAGCACCTCCGGGCCTTTCGTGTTTACCTTCTTCATCCAGGGATAATATGTCGGCGTCGGCGGCGCGGTGGAGAGCGCGTAGTCGGTGAAGCTTTCCACATCCTGAAACTGCAGAAAGGCATTGAATCGCCGTTCATAACCAATCGTGCTGCTGAGCCGTTCGCCGATGTCCGCGCCGCACGGCGAGCCGTGCCCGTGCGCCGGATAGATGATCACGCCATCGGCGAGCTTCAGGTAAAAATCGCGCAAGGTATGGAACTGTTGTTTCGCCAGCTTTTTCGACTGCGCCTTGCCGAGGAGGTCGGGCCGCCCGGCGGAATTGACAAAAAGCGAGTCCCCCGTGAGCACGCCCCACGGCGCGTCCGGGTGGACCTCCTCCGCCAGAAGATAGGCAACGAGTTCCGGCGTGTGGCCGGGCGCATGCCGGACGGTGACCACGAGCGAACCGAACGTGAAGGTGTCTCCATCCACGACCTTTTCGTGGTCGAAGCCGTATCGCGCGCCCCCTTCATGACTGAGGAATATTTTCGCCGACTCGGTCCGGGCGCAAAGTTCCCGCGAGCCGCTGAGGAAATCGACATGGAGGTGGGTTTCGAAAATATGCGTGATCGACACCTTCTTCTCGCGGGCGAGTTCGAGGTAGACGTCCACGTCCGCCCGCGGATCGAACACCGCGGCCACGCCTACGGAGTCATCGCCAACCAAATAGGAAAGCGCGGCGATGCCGCCGGTTCGTATTCGTTCAAAAATCAGAGCCATACAGTTTTACGCACTCGTGCGTCCTCCCCGGTTGCGATTTCCAGCCTATGAATGGTGGCTTGCACCACGTGAAGCATCTTGCGCACGGAGATCGCCTTTCTTCTATGGGGAATAACCCTACCGGCCCGAGGGATCGGTTCCTGTGTAGCCGAGACCGCGCTTGACGCAACCACCCATTTGGTCGCACGGATCGCAGGCAAACGTTCGCGCCAGGTTCTCCTCGCCCGTCGGCTCGACCATTGATCTGGCGCAGTTGGAACCCATCGCGCAGTTCCGGAACCCTATCAGTGATTTACCCCGCCCGCGTGGGCCTGGCCGAGGGGTATACGCACTTCGATGGTCGTGCCGGCTTTTGCCAGACCGGTGCGGCAGACGGATTTTATCTTGAGGGTGCCGCCCGAGTAGATCGCCCGCTCGCGCATGCTGAGCAAGCCGAGGCCGACGTTCCCTTTTCGCCTTGCTGGATCATGCTGCGGGTCGAAGCCGATCCCGTCGTCATGGATCACCAACTGAACGACAGCGCGCGGTTTCGTCAACCGCACCGTCACGTGGCGTGCGCGGGCGTGCTGCTCCACGTTCTTCAATGCTTCCTGGAGAATGCGGTAGAGCGCCAACTCAGAGTCGGCGGGTAGCCGCTCAGTCAATGGCACGCAGGACAGTTTGACGGACACGCCCGTCCGCTCCGCAAATTCCTTGATGGTGGCGCGCAGCACGACGGCCAGCCCCAGCTCGTCCAATACGCTGGGCCTCATACCGCGCGAGATACGCTCCACTTCTTCGGCCGTCTGCCCGATCATCTCGCAGAGGGTGATCGCCTCTTGCTTCAAGGTGCCATCGTGTGCCGAAAGCTTCTTTGCCAGCGTCTGGCTGCGAAGGAACGTGGCGCAGACAAACTGGGTGATGTGATCATGCAGTTCGAGGGCCACATGCCGGCGCTCGGCTTCCTGCGCTTGCACGACACGGTGAGTCAGCGTGCGCAGCAGTTCCTCGGTCCGCCGGGCCTCCGTCATGTCCGTCACCACCATGCCGATGGTCGCGCCGTTGACGCCTTTCCGGGCCAGGGAACGAAGGGAGATTTGCACCGGCAACTGCGAACCGTCATCGGCGTGCAGATGCGCCTGGATTTTGGTGCCGGCGTTGGCGGTCCGTTTCACCAGCCGTCGCAGCGTGGCGAGGTCATTTGGGGAGAGAAAACGGCGGAACGAACTTCCCGTCACCTGCTCGAGCGGGCATTTGACCATGCGGGCGAAGCACTGGTTGGCATACAGAATCGTCGTGTCGGTCGTCAGGGTCAGCGCACCCTCGTTCATGGATTCTATCAGCACGCGATAGGCGTGATCCGCCCCTTCCAGCGTAAATACCTGAGGTCCGTTCTTGCCGGCGGTTACCAGCGCATCCACTTCGCCGGCGGTAATCGCCCGTAGCGTTTCCTCCGCTTCTGCGAGGCGCGCACGGAGCTCCGAGAGCTTGCTGGACGGCTCGTCTGGTGTTGCGTGGCTAGGCACGTTTTAGCTTTTTTTTGGGTTCAACATATACATCCAACCCGACGAACATGCCGGAGGTATTCGCCAGATCACCAATGAACCGGCGCACGGGTGGCGGCAGTTCCTTGACCAGCGTAGGGGTCGCGACGATTTGCCCATCGCGCGCCAGTATGGGTTGCTGGTAGACGTCAATCACTTCCAGCTCGCAGTTGCCATTGTACTCGGTTTCACACATTTGGCGCGCGCGCAGAATGGCTTGGCGCGAACGGTCGGTGGCCCCCGCCACGTAAAGTCGCAGCAAGCACCTGCCTGAGTCACGGGTGGCTAGGGCCTTTTCAAAGGCCTTGGTTGAACTGCCGTTTTTTTTCGGTTTCATAGGTCATTGTCCCGGTTAAGGGCCAGCGCGCAAATCCAAGCCCACGAGCACCCGCTCGGTGTCGGACAGGTCGCCAATGATTTTCCGCACGGGCACCGGCAACTTTCGCACGAGCGTTGGAATGGCCACGATCTGGTCGCCGCGGGAAAGCAGGGGCCGTTCCACCAGATCAATCACCTCGATGCTGTATTGGCCTTGGAGATGGTCTTCACAAATCTGTTTCAGGTTTGAAAAAGCCGCCAGCGATTTGGGCGTCTGGCCGGCCACATACAGGCGCAATTGCCATACTTTATTTGGTCGGCCTTTGGCGTTGGATTCGCGTCGTTTTGCCGTTTTTTTGTTCATTGTTTACTCTTCGATCTGGAGGTTCTTTTCGTGCGTACCGGAACCGAGGCATCCGCCTGGCGCATGCGGGCCAATTCGGTTCGCTCGGCGGTCAGCAGGAGCGTTTGCGCACCCGCCTGTTCGTCGAGACGCCGTAGTTCCGCTTCTTCGGTTTCGTATTCGGAGCGCAGCGCGGAGATCTGCTGTTCGAGCTTCGCCCGTTTGCGTATCAATTCGCGTTTGCGTCGCGCCGCCTCCTGCTGGCTGGTTAGCGCTTCGGCCTTTTCGCGGGCCGCCTGCGCCACCCGTGACGCGCCGGTCAGCACGCCGCTGGGACCGATGTAGGCGTCCACGAGGTCAATTCCCTGGTTGGAAATCAGGAACTCGCGGACCTGGTTCGAGTGCGCCATGCCGCGCGCCTTGATCACGTAGAGCACACGGTTGCGTTCGCCGTTGCCTTCGAATTCCTGCAACGACAACCACGAGTCCATGAGCGAGGAGATGGCAATTTCACTTTGTTGCCTCGCATGGCCGCCGTGCGTCAGGCTGGTGAACAGCGAGGTGATTTGTCCGCCCTTCAGGTAATCGATCAGCCGCGTCACCATCCCTTTGGTTTCGAAGTCGACGCCCGCGACCATCAGACTGGTAATCGGGTCCACGATGACGACCTTGGGTTGAAATGCCGCGATCTCCTTGAACATGGTGGCCAGGTGCATTTCCAGACCGTAGAGGGTGGGCCGCGCCGCGTGGAACCTCAACAGGCCGCGTTTGACCAACGGCTCCAAGTTTAACCCGATGGAACGCATGTTGCGGATGGTTTGGTTGGGCGATTCCTCGAACGAGAAGTAGAGCACGCGCTCCCCCCGCAGTGCGGCCGCATGGGCAAAACAGGCGGAGACGATGGACTTTCCGGTGCCGGGCGTGCCCGTGATCAAAATGCTGCTGCCGCGATAGAAACCTTGTCCACCCAGCATCGCATCGAGCCGCGGGATGCCGGTGGATACCCGTTCGCTCGACACCTTGTGGTTCAAGCCCAGCGAGGTGATGGGCAGCACGCTGAACCCATCGTCTCCGATGAGGAAGGGAAACTCGTTTGTGCCATGCAACGCTCCGCGATACTTCACCACGCGCAGATGCCGCGTGGCAATCTGGTCATGGACGCGATGGTCGAGCAGGATGACGCAGTCGGAGACATATTCCTCCAGCCCGTGGCGCGTCAGTTGCTCGCGACCGCGCTCCGCCGTGATGATGGCGGTCACGCCTTTGTCCTTGAGCCAGCGGAAGAGCCGTCGCAACTCGGCGCGCAGGATGGCTTCGTTGGGCAGGCCGGCGAACAGCGCCTCAAGCGTGTCGAGCACCACCCGTTTGGCGCCGATGGAATCAATCGCATGATTGAGCCGGACAAACAGACCTTCGAGGTCATACTCGCCCGTCTCATGGATTTCGCTGCGCTCGATGTAAACATGCTCGAGCAGAATTTTCTTTCGTCGCACCAAACCCGCCAGATCAAACCCAAGCGACTTGACGTTGGCCGTCAACTCCGTGTCCGTTTCCTCGAAAGACATGAATACGCCCGGCTCGCCGAACTGCACGGCGCCGCGCACCAGGAATTCCGCTGCAAAGAGGGTCTTGCCGCAACCCGCGCCGCCGCTAACCAGCGTGGGCCGCCCGCGCGGCAAACCGCCGCCGGTAATTTCGTCGAGACCCTGGATGCCCGTGGGGCACTTGGGCAAATGAGCTTTTGGAGAGGTGGGTTTGTGGCCGCTATTTTTCATTCGGGGGTATCCTTCCATGAACTCGAGCAAGACAAGATGACACTGGCACCGTCCTGCGCTGCAAGATCGCCCACAGGCGCTTTCCGCTTGCTTTAGCGCCGCCTTGTACCGCGACTACAGGTCCTTCAACTTGCATAGTATCGTTTTCGTCAGATCGCATGTGTAGCAGTCTGCGCTTGGTACCCGATAACGGGCGAATATTGCCGATTAAATACAAGCATTTCATAAGTTGTGTCTTGATGTCAAATCTCTGTGCGACAATGATTACCTCCAGCTGTGCTTCGAGAGGTAACCATGTGCTGGCTTCGGCTGAATGCTGAAGTGATCTCTCGCGCAGACGCGCTGGCGACAAGAAGAGCAGGCCCTGCGCGCTTGGGTTTCATGCTGGGCTGCTCCATTTCCAATTGCGGATTTCCGGCATGTCTTCGCCATGCTTTGCGATGTACTGCTTGTGCTCAAGGAGCTTGTCGCATATTTCCTGTTTAACGTGGTCCGCGCGCGGACCGAGGGCGGGCACGCGGTTGATGACATCGGCCGCGAGGTGATAGCGGTCGAGGTCGTTCATCACCACCATATTAAAGGGAGTTGTGGTGGAGCCTTCTTCTTTGAAGCCGCGTACATGGATATTTTTGTGGTTCGTGCGGCGATAGGTGAGCCGGTGAATCAGCCACGGATAGCCGTGGTAGGCGAAGATGATCGGTTTATCGGTTGTGAATAAGAGGTCGAAATCCCGGTCACTCAAACCGTGCGGATGTTCGCTCTGCTGCTGGAGCTTCATCAAATCCACTACGTTGATCACCCTGATTTTCAATTCAGGGAAAAACTTCCGGAGCAGCTCGACCGCCGCCAGTGTTTCGAGCGTCGGCACGTCGCCGCAGCACCCCATCACGACATCCGGCTCGCCGCCCGTGTCATTGCTCGCCCACGACCAGATGCCTATGCCGGCGGTGCAATGGTTGATGGCTGCGTCCATATCGAGCCACTGCGGGGTCGGTTGTTTTCCGGCCACGATCACGTTCACGAAATTGCGGCTGCGCAGGCAGTGATCCGTCACCGAAAGCAGCGTGTTGGCATCGGGTGGCAGGTAGACGCGAACAATTTCCGATTTTTTGTTGGCCACGACATCAATAAAACCGGGATCCTGATGGCTGAAGCCGTTGTGGTCCTGCCTCCATACATGCGACGAGAGCAGATAATTCAGCGAAGCGATCGGACGGCGCCACGGAATTTGGCCCGCGACGTCCAGCCACTTGGCGTGCTGATTGAACATTGAATCCACAATGTGAATGAAGGCTTCGTAGCAGGCAAAGAACCCGTGGCGGCCGGTCAGCAGGTACCCTTCCAGCCAGCCTTCACACTGATGCTCGCTCAACGTCTCCATCACACGTCCATCGGGCGCAAGATGATCGTCGCCGGGAATGATTTCCGCCGTTGAGCACCGGTTGGTAACCTCGAACACGTCGTCCCAGCGGTTCGAGGATATCTCGTCTGGGCTGAACACCCGGAAGCTATCGGGGTTGAGCTTGATTACGTCGCGGATGAAACGGCCCTGCACGCGCGTGGATTCGCCGTCCACCGCACCGGGCTTCTCAATCGGAACGGCGTAGTCGCGGAAGTCTGGCAGGCGCAGGTCGCGCAAAAGGAGTCCCCCGTTCGCGTGCGGATTGGCGCTCATGCGGCGCGCGCCTTGCGGAGCGAGTTCGGCAAGTTCGGAATGCAGCTTGCCGGTTTCGTCGAACAGCTCCTGCGGCCCGTAACCCTTCATCCAATCTTCGAGGATCTTTACATGCCCCGGCTGGCTCATGTCGCCCATGGGCACCTGATGCGAGCGCCACGAACCTTCGGTTGGTTTGTTGTCCACAAACTTAGGACCGGTCCATCCCTTCGGCGAACGCAGGATGATCATTGGCCAGCAGGGCCGAACCTCGAACCCGTTCTTGCGCGCATCGCGCTGTATGCGCCGGATGTCCGCCACGGCCGTATCGAGTGTCGCCGCCATAAGTTGATGCATTTCAGCGGGGTCGTCGCCCTCAACGAAATACGGCGTGTAACCGTAGCCGCGGAAGAGCGACACCAGTTCACTGTGCGGAATGCGCGCCAGTAGCGTGGGGCTGGAAATCTTGTACCCGTTCAGGTGGAGTATCGGCAGAACGGCACCATCGCGAACCGGATTGAGAAACTTTTTCGAGTGCCAGCTGCCGGCGAGTGGGCCGGTTTCCGCTTCGCCGTCGCCGATGACGCACGCGACGAGCAGGTCGGGATTATCGAACGCCGCACCGAACGCGTGCGACAGCGAATAACCCAGCTCGCCGCCCTCGTGAATCGAACCGGGCGTTTCCGGCGCGACATGGCTTGGAATGCCGCCCGGAAAAGAAAACTGTTTAAACAGCCGTTTCAGCCCGGCTTCGTCCTGCGTGATGTTCGGATAAACTTCGCTGTAGGTTCCTTCGAGATAGGCATTCGCCACAAGCCCCGGTCCGCCGTGGCCCGGCCCGGTGATATAGATAACATCCAACTCGTCTTTTTTGATGACGCGGTTCAGGTGAACATAAATAAAATTCAGCCCTGGTGTCGTGCCCCAATGCCCGAGCAGACGCGGCTTGATGTGCTCCCGCGTGAGCGGTTTTTTCAGCAGCGGATTGTCATAGAGGTAAATCTGACCGACCGACAAATAGTTTGCGGCGCGCCAGTAGGCGTCCATTTTACCGAGCAGGTCCGGTTCAATCATTTCGACGTTTCCTTGTATTTAATCAGGACTGTATGCCGCGCGGGGACGGCCCTCTATGGGGTATAACCCTACTCGGCCAAGGTGGATGGGTGTGTGTCTCCAACTGCGCATGGGCTTTGCCGCTCGCTCTCGAATTTTTGCTTATGCGCAAGAGATCCGGTTGGGCGATTGTGTTCCGAGAGGAAGCCGAGTAAAGGAGAGGGGGCATTCCTGCCCCCTTGTCCAAATTAATGGAGGATAGGAACCTCCCCCGCTAAAGCTTCGGTGGTGGCAATATCCGCGCCCCACTCCGGTGTGATTCTTCTTCGAGAAATGCGGGGGTCAGGAATGTCCCCCCTCCGTTTTCGTTGTTACTTTTTTTTTGCGTTCCCTGCGTTCTTTTGCGGTTACCAAACACCAGTCGTCCATGCGCAACGAGGCTGGCGCGAATCCATTCTCGAGCTTGCGACAGAGAACCCTCGTCTACATTGGTTGCCACGAGAGTCACGTTCCACGTGACAACGTGGTCACGGAGCGGCAGCACCGCGCTGCGGTTTTCCATACACGCCCAGTTTTTTCAAAAGTTCATCCGCCACCCAGATCGAACTCGATACCGCCACAATCAAGAGCCAGTCCATTCCCGACAGCCCGGTGGTGCCGAAAAGCCGCTGTCCGACGGGTGTGTAGATGACTCCAAGCTGCAGCAGGATGGCCGCGCCGACGCCGATCAGGAGCGGGCGATTGCTGAAAACGCCGATGGAAAAAACGGACAGGAAGGTGGAGCGCGCGTTGAAGGCCTGGAACCACTGGAAGGCCGCCATCGCGGTGAAGGCGACGGTGCGCGCATAATTGAGTTCGCCATTCCGCCGTGCAAACCAGAACAGGCCCAATGTGCCGATGGCCATGAGCGGCATCAGCAGGGCCATGCGCAGCACCGCCTTGCGGTCGACAATAAAGGCTTTGGGATCGCGCGGCGGATGCTTGAGGACATCCGAATGCCGCGGTTCGATGCCTAGCGGCACCGTGCAGGCCCCGTCCGTCACCAGATTGATCCAGAGCACCATGACGGCCGTCAGGGGCAGATCCATGCCGACCACCAGTGCGCCGACCAGCGTGAGGATTTCTCCGAGGTTGGTGGTCAGAAGGAAATAAACGACTCGGCGCAGGTTGCTGTAGATGACCCTCCCCTCCTCCACCGCGTGAACGATGGTGGCGAAGTTGTCATCGGTCAGCACCATATCGGCGGCCTCCTTGGCGACTTCGGTGCCGGCCCGGCCCATGGCGATCCCGATGTCGGCACCTTTGAGCGCGGGGGCGTCGTTCACGCCGTCGCCGGTCATGGCGACGATATGCCCTTGCTCCTTGAGCGCCTCCATGAGCTTGAGTTTATGCGCGGGGGAGACGCGCGCGAATACGCCGCCGGCCAAGGCCGCCTTGGCCAGTTCGGGTTTATCCATTTTTTCGATGTCCGCTCCCGTCAGGGCCGGCCCGTCCTTGGTGATTCCCACTTGCCGGGCAATCGCCAGCGCGGTGATGGCATGATCGCCTGTGATCATGACCGGATGAATTCCCGCGCACTTGGCGTCGCTTACGGCTTGGGCGCTTTCCTTGCGCGGCGGATCGAGCATGCCCCAGAGTCCGGCGAGGGTCAGGCCGCTTTCGACATCGCCCTTTTCCAGCCGGTCCTGCCCCTGTGGCATTTCCCGGTACGCCCCGGCCATGACCCGCAGCGCCTGAGTGGCATAGCGTTCGCTGATTTCGGTGATTTCCCGGCGCAGCCCGTCGTCCAATGGCTCCGTTTTGCCGTCCTTCATCACCTGGGAGCAGAATTCCATAATCCGTTCCGGCGCGCCCTTGACATAGGCGACGCGCCCGTCGCCGTTCGGATCCGGATGGAGCGTGGCGTTGTATTTGGCATCGCTGGAAAACGGGATCTCCGCGAACCGCTGATTTTCCTTTCGCAGGGTATCGATGTCCAGGCCGGCTTTGATGGCCACAGCCAGCAGCGCCCCTTCGCTGGGATTGCCTTCGACGCTCCACTCGCCCGCCTCTTCCTTCAGCGCGGCATTGTTCGACAACACGCCGATCCGCAGCAGCTGTTCAAGGGCTTGGGGACGTTCGCTAACCGCTTCGCCGCCTTCCTGCCGCACGTCCCCGTCGGGCTGATAGCCATCGCCGCTGACTTCAAACAATTGGCCGCCCGCCCAGAGCGTACGCGCCGTCATCTGGTTTTCGGTGATCGTGCCGGTTTTGTCGGTGCAAATGACGGTCGTGGAACCGAGCGTCTCTACCGCCGACATGCGGCGAACGATCGCATTCCGCCGTGCCATGCGCCGTACACCGAGCGCCAGCGTCACGCTGATGACGGCGGGCAGGCCTTCCGGAATCGCGGAGACGGCCACCGCCACGGAATACATCAGCATCGCCATCCATTCATGGCCCCGCAGCAGGCCGAGCCCGAACACCAGCGCCGCCAACACAATCCCGCCGGCTCCCAGAATCAGACCCAGTTTTTGCATGCGCTTTTGCAGCGGCGTATTTTCCCGGACGGTTGCGCGCACTTCTCCGGCAATCGTGCCCATGGCGGTGCGCATGCCGGTTTCGACGACCACCGCCCGGCCGCGTCCGCCGGTAATATTCGTGGACATCCAGATCATGTTATGACGATCCGCCAGCGGCGCCTCTTCCGGCGCGGTTTCCGGCTGCTTGGCGACGGCTTGGGATTCCCCGGTCAGGGCGGATTCATCCACATGCAGATTATCACCCGAGAGGATGCGGGCATCGGCGGCCACCCGATCCCCGGTTTCGAGCACCAGCACATCGCCGGGCACCACCTGAGACGCATCGATTTCCAACGGTTTCCCGCTTCTCAGGACGCGGGTATGATGCGCGGACATTTCCTGCAGGGCCTTCAGCGCGCCCTCTGCCCGCCATTCCTGAAAAAATCCCAACAGGGTGTTTAGAATGACGACGCCAAAGATGACCCCTCCATCCACGCGATGGCCGATCACAAAGGAGAGCACCGCGGCACCGATCAGCAGATAGATCAACGGGCTGTGTACCTGCCGCGCCAGCAGACGCAACGGGCTGACGCCTTCCTCGGCTTCCAGCGAATTCGGTCCTGTTTTTTCCAGCCGTTGTTTCGCCTGCGCCTCGTCGAGACCCTTGTCGCTGGAATCCAGACGTTCAAATACCGCCTTTGTTTCCAAGGCGTGCCACTGCGCAGATTTTGATTCCTCGTTCATATCTCGAACTCCTCTATGAAACGGCCGGTCACAGTTTTACATTCCGCAGTCGCAACGCGTTGACGATGACGGATACGGAACTCAGGCTCATCGCGGCACCGGCAATGATCGGGCTGAGCAGCAAGCCGAAGAAGGGATAGAGCACCCCCGCAGCGATGGGAATGCCGAGCGCGTTGTAGGCGAAGGCGAAGAAGAGATTCTGCCGGATGTTCGACATGGTGGCGCGGCTGAGCCGAACGGCCTTGGCGATGCCGCGGAGGTCGCCTTTAACCAGGGTAATGCCAGCGCTCTGCATGGCCACATCGGTGCCGGTGCCCATGGCGATACCCACATCGGCTTCACTGAGGGCGGGTGCGTCGTTGATGCCATCGCCGGCCATTGCCACGTGGTGACCTTCGGCGCGCAGCTTTTTGACATGGTCGGCCTTGCCGGCGGGTCCGATCTCCGCTTCCACCGCATCGAGGCCAAGCTGCCTGGCCACGGCAGCAGCGGTGCGGCGGTTGTCGCCGGTAAGCATGACAAACTTCAAGCCGAGCGCGTGAAGCTCCTTGATCGCCTCGCCGGTGGTGGCTTTGACCGGGTCGGCAACGGCGAGAATGCCCGCCGGTTTCCCGTCTACGGCGACAAATAGGACCGTCTTGCCGGCTTCCTGGAGATTGACGGACGATGCTTCGAGCCGTTCCAGACCGGTTATATGTTCATCACGCAGAAAATCCGGTTTGCCGACCATCACCGCGCGCCCCGCGACGGTGCCGGCCACACCTCCTGCGGTCACCGAGCGGAACTCCTCCACGGCCCCCAGAGCGATATGCCGATCCTTCGCGCCCTGCACAATCGCGGCGGCCAGCGGATGTTCGCTGGCTTGTTCCAGGGAGGCGGCAAGATGCAGTACATCCTGCGCCTCGAAACCTTCCGCAAGCAGGACATCCATGAGCTTGGGTTTGCCCTCGGTCAGCGTGCCGGTTTTGTCCACGACGAGCGTAGTGACGTTCTCCAACCGTTCCAGTGCCTCGGCGTTTTTTACGAGTACACCTTCCTGCGCGCCGCGTCCGACGCCGACCATGATCGACATCGGGGTTGCCAGACCGAGGGCGCACGGACAGGCGATGATGAGCACGGCGACGGCGTTGACAATCGCGTGCGCCAGCGCGGGCTCCGGACCAAACCAAAACCAGATGACGAAGGTTAACACGGATATCGCCAGTACCGTCGGCACAAATATTCCCGCGACGTTGTCGGCTAGACCTTGAATGGGTGCGCGACTGCGCTGGGCCTCGGCGACCATGGCCACGATCTGCCCGAGCAAGGTATCGCTGCCGACGCGCTCGGCGTTCATGACGAAACTACCGGTGCCATTGACGGTGCCGCCCGTGACTGGATCGCCGGCGGTTTTTTCCACCGGGAGCGGTTCGCCGGTCAGCATGGATTCGTCTATGCTGGAGCGGCCTTCGACGACCACGCCATCGACCGGCACTTTATCACCGGGCACCACGCGCAATTTATCGCCGACGTTCACCTGATCGAGCGAGACTTCTTTGTCGCCCCCTTCAGCGACCATTCGTGCGGTGGGCGGGACGAGATTGAGCAACGCCTTGATCGCGCTACCGGTGCGGTTGCGGGCGCGCAGTTCGAGTACCTGGCCGAGGAGCACCAAAACAACAATCACGGCGGCGGCCTCGAAGTAGATTGCAACCGTGCTGTCATGATGCATGGAGTGCGGGAACAGGCCGGGTGCGAGCATGGCCGCGGCGCTGAAAACAAACGCGGCGCCCACGCCGATGGAAATCAGCGTGAACATGTTCAAACGGCGGGTGACGATAGAGCGCCAGCCGCGGCGGAAAAAAGGCCGGGCCGCCCAGCCGACTACGGGCAGGGTAAGCGCAAATTGTATCCAGCGCGAGGCGTGGCTGTTCGACCAGGACTGAATGGCCGTGGAGGGAAACAGGTGTGCCATCGCCAGCACAAACACCGGCAATGTCAGCACGGCACCGATCCGGAAGCGCCTCGTCATGTCATGAAGTTCGGTATTTTCCTGATCGTCGGATCCGGTGCTCGCCGTCATCGGTTCGAGCGCCATGCCGCACTGGGGGCAATCGCCGGGATGGTCCTGCTGCACTTCGGGGTGCATCGGGCACGTGTAGAGGGCTTTGCCCTGGGGCTTGTCTTCCCGCGTGGCCACATCAGGCGTTGAAAGAAACTTCTGCCGACAGTGATCGCTGCAAAAGTAGAACGTCTGCCCGGCGCGTTCCGTCTGGAGCGCCGTCGCTTCGTCCACGTTCATTCCGCAAACCGGGTCTATGGCCATATCCATTCCTTTTGATTGGCTTATTCGCCGTCACGATCACCTGCCGGCGGGTGGTTAAGCAATCAGGTCGGACGTTCGATAGCCGTGCTCTTTCATCGGAATTGTGTGCACCCTCGATCAGTTCCGACAGAGGCCAAAATGCAGCATTACGGCACCCCGGACAATGGGGTAAAACCCTATCGTCGCGGAATGCCGACGTTGGTCCTTTAGATTCCCGCGCTTGAGAGTTCGACGATTTTGCGGGCGATATCCTCAGGTGAAAGAACAAAATCGATGCACCCGCTGGCGACCGCGCTCTCCGGCATATCCGGCTGCACGGCGGTGGATGACTTTTGGGCGATGGTTATGCCTCCCGCTTCTTTTATGCCGCACAGCGCGTCGGCTCCATCACCATCATAGCCGGAAACAATGACTGCGATAATCTTGCCGTCCCAATGCTGCGTCAGTGATTGCAGAAAAACCGTAATGACGTCGGGCCATCCATGGGGTTTTGAGATCGGTTTAAGACGAAACTCGCCATCAAGCACGTGGAGATCACGCTGCGATGGGATGATGAACACATGGTTCGGCTCGATCTGCAATTTTTCCGTGATCAGTTCGACCGGCATCTTCGTGAAACTCGGGAGAATTTGGTGGAGCAGGGTATCAAAGGTTCGCAGGTGATTAACGATGCCAATTGCCACACCCATGTCATCCGGCAGATTTTTCAGCAACCGGATATAGGCATCAAGGCCGCCAGCCAAACCGCCAACGCAGACGAAAGGAAAATTTTTTGCCATGTCTATGGTCTTCATTGGTGATCACACCTTTGCTCGTGCTTTATTGGGCTCGAATCAAACTGCGTTGAGCGCTTCCTCCAGCTTGGGCACGGCTGCCTGGACTTGTTTTAACACATCCTCCGCCTTGTCGAAATCCAAGATGCGGATGCCGTCGAGGCGCGGGTGGAAATAGATGTCGGGCGGATGCTTGTCGATCCTCGCCTGGGTGACCCGTTCCACCAGCATGTCGAACATGCCCAACGTTGCATCCATCATGTTGGGCGGATCAGCGTCCCCCCTTTCACGCTTGGATGAAACATCCACGGCGATGGTCAGATCGCATTGTTCCGGGAGGATGTCGTACGGGAGGTTATTGCTCACTCCTCCATCCACCAGAATCCTGCCCCCATGTTGCACCGGCACGAACACCCCCGGAATCGACATGCTGGCCTTCAGCGCCGGAAGCAGAGGGCCGGCGTCGAAGACGATTGATTCGCCGGAGTAGAAGTCGGTTGCAACCACACGCAGAGGAATCTTCAGCTCCTCGAACCTTGTCACATCCATCTGCTCGATGAGGTACTCCATAAAGCGGTCCGCCGTTAGCAAACCAGTGCCCTTCCACGCGAGGTGAACGGCCTTCAACCATTGCATCCGGGGGGCTCTTTTGGCGTAGAGATCCTTTACCCCGTCGTGCCGGGTGACGATGTGTTCTTCGACAAAACCGCGGATATCCTGCCCGGATCTTCCTGCGGCGTACAGGACACCGATGATGGCCCCCATGCTGGTCCCGGCCATTGCGGCAGGTTTGATCCCACACGCATCGATGGTCTCAAGGGCAGGAATGTGCCCCAGGCCCCGCACGCCACCGCCACCGAGGGCAACGCCCACTGTACTGCGATTCGTATTCATGGCTTAAGCTCAACATGCATGTTGAAGCACGCGGCCAACTCGTCGCTTCCGACATGTGGTTGGGGGCTTCCTGTTTTCGTTCCTTCATCGGCCGATGCGCGCCCCGTGACAAGCCGCATCCTCCTCATTACCTGCATTTTCATTTCGGCCGTTGCCGTCCCTATGACGATCCTGTTCCCCAACCCGTTCCGCCCCCATCAAAACAGGATTGTACCGAGCGCGGTTAGACCGCTCCGATTTTAGCTGGGATCTAGTCGCAGCCCCGCAGCAGGAAGAAGATGAGGAGGACGGGAATAGGCACACCCATCAACCACATCAATGCCCAACCGATTTTACCTTCCTTCGCCTTGCGGCTGAAAAAACGGCGTTCGACCTCATGCAGACTCATGTTTGTTTTCATGTTTTTTTCTCCATTTGCACAACTTTCGCGACCTGCCGCCGGTTCTGGATGACACAAAGTGAGATTCGTTCAGTTGTCACTGGTTAAACTGGTTTATTTGTCCGTGGTTGCTTTTCGTGGAGCGCCTTTCGTGACAGCCGATCCAGGTCGGCGTCGGTGACCGTGGGAAGAAAGCGCTTTCGATAGAGCTCATCGTGCAGAATGCTCACGATGGCCACCAGCGGGGCCGCCACCAAGACTCCCAGCACCCCGAAGGCCGCCACGCAAAGGAGCATGGAGAAGATCACCGCCAACGGATGTAGTTTCATGCCGTGCGCCATGATCATGGGCACAATCACATTGTTCTCCAAGGCCTGGATTCCCAGATAGACGAGCACCACCCACAGCGGAGTCATGCCGCCTTCGCCAAGGGCGAGCAACACGGCCGGCAGGGCGCTCAAAATCGGCCCGATAAAGGGAATTGCTTCCAAGGCACCGGCGATCAGCCCCAGCACCAGCGCATCCGTGACACCGAAGAACGGCCACATGAGCAGAAACACCAGGAGGCCAATGACCACCATCCCCAGGAATGTCGCGCCGGCCCAGCGGGGAACGAATTTCCCAATGCGCTGCATGATGGCCATGGCCTGATCGTGGTGTCGTTCCGGCACGAGGGAAAACATGGCACTAAAGATTGGGATGGGATTCCCCAACGTGAAAACCACACCGAAGAAGACCGTCACCAACACAACCAGAATCCGGGCCGCATTGAACGCCACGGCGGTGAAGCGACCAGCCACCCCATGAAGCATCTGGCTGAGACTGGAGCGCCCCTGTCCCGCTGCTGTTCCCGGTTCTGGCTCCGGTTTGGACACGGCTGATTCGGCGGCGGCCGGTTCGGCTTCGAACTCGTCCGTTTCCGCCGCCTTTTCCATGGCAATTTCGGTGGTGACTTCCGCCTGTAGTTTTTCCTCCGAGTTCGCGGCTTGTTGTTCCAGCTTGATCAGCGGTTTTTGGAGCCGTTCCCAGTACTTGGGCAGTTGTTCCGCGAGTTTGGTGACGGAATCCCTCATCGGTACGGAAATAGCCCAGCCCGTCAGACCCATGAGCCCGACCACGACCAGCGCGAGCAGTGCCGCCGCGCCCTTTCTGCCTCCCGTCCACGCCCGCATCCGGGCGATGACCGGATTGACCGCGAGGGAGATCAGCAGAATGAGCAGTAGCGAAAGCAGAATGGGCGAAAGCAGCGCGAAGGTCTTGATGAAGATCAAGAGGGCCGCAGCCAGCAGCACATAGAATAGAGCCGACGGGCGTTCCGCTCCGGATTTGGTGTGATCAGGACTGTCGGCTTTCATCATTGCCTCCGAAATGGTCACTGACCCGAATGGCACTTAGTTAAGCGAGTATTGACCTATTCAGTGAGCATGCGATCCGCCTGTGATACTGCAAGGATCGCTGCCATACCGAAGGCTCCTTTCCGGAGCCTTGGTGCTCTTCCCGAACGCAATATCGCGGAGTCTTTCCCTGTCGGGAAACGGCACCGCGATGTCGTTGTTGGTGAATTGCGCCGCTGTGAGCTGCTCGAAAATGCGACTAACCTGAACAAGCAAGGAGGCGATGCAGAATATGGATTTCTTCGGCATGCTCGTTTTCCTCTCCTTGCTTGCGTGCAGATTGACCGAATCAATTCGAGCTGGTGGTGGTATTCTTGACCTCTAGCTGGTTGTCCACGTTCTCGGAGCGTGCAGTGCGAATGGCGATCTCACCGATGAGCCGCTTCTCCTCCGCGCTATCCACCCGTCCGCGCAGTGTCACCCGTCCGTCTTTGGTGATGACTTTCACGTTCTTGGCGCTTACGGACATTTTCTCCGTGGCGTTGATTTCCTTGCGGATCTTCGCGGTGGCGTCCACGTCGGCCTTGCTGGTGCCCTGGTCGGAGGATGTCAGCGATTTGTCATTACGGTCGCGCTCGTTGCGCTTCGCATCATCCACGTTTCTTGTGGCGTTGGTTTTGCTATTGCCCTGATCGGAGGGCCGCATTGTTCCGTCTTTTCGGTTGCCCTCGTTGCGCTTCCCATTATCCGCGTACTTGCTGGCGTTGGTTTTGCTGTTGCCCTGATCGGAGGGCAGCAGCGTTCCGTTGTTTCGGTTGGCCTCGTTGCGCTTCCCATTATCCACGTTCGAGATGACGTTCGTCTTGGCCGGTGGGCTATCCGTGTTGGACTTGCGTACGTCTTGGGCCACAGCCGAGAAGGCCAGGAGCGAGACGGTCGATGTTCCGATAATATTTCTAACTGTATTTTTCATTTTACTGCTTTCCTCCGAGTTTCGGATTTTTGTGATGCTACCGTGTGGGACTTGGTTCTCACACGGTCCATACGGTAAATGGGGATGCTCCGGAGATCTATGGGGTGTTACCCGACTGGCGCATGAACGCGTGTATTCCGCGTTTCCTATCAACGGTCGGCATGGCAGCGGAACCCGTGGGTGCTGCGTTGGCGGATTGCACCAGAACCTGTCAGCTCTTGCGCGGAAGCAGTGCCAACCAGACGGAGGATATCAGAACTGCGCCATAAAGGGCGGTGTGCAACCAGAATGAGTTCGTGCCGGCGGCATGTTGCTTGCGCGGGACGGCGGCCAGGTTGGTCGCCAGTATGGCGGCCGACGACGCAATCGTGCCAACCGTTGTTGCGCCATGGGTGATGGTCTTCAACCCGGCATGCAGCGCGGTTCTTTCAGCCGTTAATCGGATGCGGTTGAGTTCGCTTTCCGCAATCAAGAGTTGCTTCCGCAATTCGAGTGCATTCATTCGATTGAGGTTTCGCTGCATTGGCGGTCTTTCCGGAGTTGATTGATTGAGGCTGCAATGAACTCCCAGTTGGCAAGCAGTCTATTGAGTCGCCAATATAGAATCGCACCGGCGACAATATAGATGCCTGCCATATACAAGAGAACCGTCGCGGGCGGATACTTCATAACCAATACCAGCGCCGCCGTGAGGGCAATGCCGGCCAGCAGAGCAAACACCGCCACACCGAGCATCAGCATGACCATGCACAGAAGCCGGCGTAGCTCCTCCTGCAGTTCCACGGCCAAAAGCTCTACCCGGTTTTCACTGATCGTTAATAGCAGCCGCGCATAGCTTTTCGAATGTGCGGCTAATTGCTCTAAACGGTTCACGGTGGTTTCCATGCGGCTCTTACTCTCCATTGCTTGCATGACGGGAGGAGATGATATATCCGACAATGGCTCCTACACCCAGTGAGATTCCCAACACTTTATAGGGATTTTCACGCACGGTATGATCAGCAGCTTTGGTCCGGCTAACCACCTCGTCATGAACGTCATCATAGATTTCCTTGCCGTGATCCAGCGCGGCAGTGATACGTTCGCGAAGTTCATGGATAGTGTCGCTGGCTAGGTCGGCTGCCGTATCGCTCACATCTTCCCCGATGATTTTCCCGCGTTCCAAGGCGAGCGCGAGACGCTTGCGGGCTCTTTGCACCTTCTGTCCGGTCGCTTTGGCCGTGGCTTCCATCAAGGCGCGCACATCGTCCGCGAGATCGGCGATTTCTTTCGCTTGTGCTTTGGGGTTCCTATTCATGATCGACCTACCTTCCTTTCGTAGACGCTGCTGGCAACCATTCGTTCGCCGCAGTGCTCAATTTCACTTCACGCCGCTACCGTACAGTGGATTTTCGATCGGGGTCGATGGGGTATTACCCTACTTCGTCGCTCTCATGTTGCTTCTGAACCCTTGTGCATCCACGCCGCAGAAAGAGTACGAGGTGTACGGGTATGCCCAAGCCCATCAATCCCCCCGGAGGCCGCGCCGATGGCCCCTCCGGTGGCTGCTCCATCCGTTCAAGGGGACCTCTTCCCGGCGTCGGTTTTGTCGTCCCAATATCCCGACCGGCTGTAGTGCTTATGCAGGCTGGTTTCATACTTCCGATTCAGCAGCAAATCCTCTGCGTATTCCGGGGCCTGTTTGATGGTCTCGCGGGGGAGATCGATGAACACTTTCGACTCTTCCCAACTGACGCTATCGATCTAGCGTGTTGCAACGAGGACTTTTTTGCCCGGCCACCAGTTCACCGTATCGATGATGAGATAACGGATCGTCCACGCATCGTCATCAAGGATGAAATCTTCGACGTGGCCAATGGAACCGTCCACCGCTTCGATGTGATAGCCCCGTACAACACCCGTGCTTCGCAAATGGGGATCCGACGCTTTTTCCGTCGGGGCATGTTCCGTTGGTTCCACTGGGTTGCGCACAATGAAGGGAGAGGCTCCCCACACATTCGAGCCGGCCCAATACATCGGCCAGCCATAATGACTGTAGTAGGCTTCTTCGAATTGTCGCGAGACAGGTTTGTCGCTGGTCAGGGGCGGGCTGTCCTCTATCTGCTGTTTGGTCAGCTCGACCGCAATCTGCTTTTTCTTTTGTTTCACGGCGACCAATGCATGCGGGGAGAGCAGCACCTCCCTTCCCGGCAGCCAGTTGCCGGTGTCCGCGACCAGATACCGAATCGTCCAGTGCAAATCGTCGAAATAGAACTCTCCGACCTTGCCGATTTCACCGTCGAGGCTGTTCAGGGTGTACCCTTTTAATGTTGCGGCTTTATATAGCATACCGTGCTCCTTTCGTTCTTAGCGTTTCATGCGTGCCCAGCCGATTTTGCCTTCCTTCGACTTGCGCCTGGAACGGCGTTCGGATTTGAGCGTGTTCAGGTCTATGTTTTCACCTCATGCCGTCGCCACAAAATGCCAGCAGGTCGGCATTGAGTTCATCTTTGTGGGTATGGGCGAGTCCGTGGGGTGCGCCCGCATAGATTTTCAGGATTGCGTTTTCGACCAGCTTCTCGGAGCGGAGCGCCGCCGCGCCGATCGGCACAATCTGGTCGTCGTCGCCGTGAACGATCAGCGTCGGCACGTCGAACTTTTTGAGATCCTCGGTGAAATCCGTTTCGGAGAACGCCTTGATGCAGTCGAACGTGTTTTTGGCTCCGGCCTGCATTCCTTGCAGCCAGAACGAATCGATGATGCCCTGCGAGACGTTGGATCCGGGCCGGTTGGCTCCGAAGAACGGGCCGGCGGCGATATCCTTGTAGAGCTGCGAGCGATCATCAGTAGCGCCCTGGCGGAGCTCGTCGAATTTCCCGATCGGCAGGCCGTCGGGATTGGCCGCGGTTTTCAACATTAGCGGCGGGACGGCGGAAATCAATGCCGCCTTGGCCAACCGCTTCGTGCCGTGGCGGCCGATATAGCGGGCCACTTCGCCGCCCCCGGCCGAGAAGCCGATGAGGACCACCTTTTTCAGGGCGAGCTTTTCAATGAGCTCCGCAAGGTCGTCGGCATAGGTATCCATGTCGTTGCCATTCCAAGGCTGGCTCGAGCGTCCATGGCCACGCCGGTCATGGGCGATGCAACGATAGCCGTTGGAGGCCAGAAACAGCATTTGAGACTCCCAACTGTCCGCATTGAGCGGCCAGCCGTGGCTGAATACCACGGGTTGTCCTGCGCCCCAGTCCTTGTAATAAATCTGTGTACCGTCTTGAGTCGTAATCATGCTCATAGTATTTGTTCTCCGCTTTTTTTTTTGCAACAGGCGCGTCCGGTGGTGTCCATCTCTTGCCGCGTACGACTCCTTACGTCCGCGCATTATCCCAAGTTAAGACGGCATTGCATTCACCATCACGTCAGAAGGCATGCTACGTGATGGAACCGTCTTTAACTATAGGGTGTAACCCTATCGGTCGGCAGATGCCGCAGCAGCCGAATATAGGCGTCCAGCCCGCCTGCCGAACCGCCTACGCACACAACGGGGAAGTCTTTTGCCTCTCGCATCGTTTTCATTTACGACCGTCTGTTCTCTTCGCCGCGCTCAGGCAAATGGGGGAGCACGCTTGGCAGCCCATGCCAAGCATAGCCCTTTCGGGTCACTTCTTCTTGGACGGCCACACGGGTTTCGCCGGTGCGATTCCGACGCGGCCCAACGGCTCGTCGTGCTTGACATCGGGGTGGCGGGGATCGACCTCATCGGCCGGAGACTGTTTCGGTTTCGGCTTGCCGGTTGTGCTATTCCAGTTAGCTTTGTTATTCGATTTTGTCATAAGCGTATCCTTTCGGTTTTGATGCAAGGCATTCTGCCAGTCGTCATAGACAGCTCAGGAACGCCACGAGTTCTTGCTTCTCCTCGGGCATCTTGGCGCAACTGCTGGATCAGATTGAAACACCGCCGGTGTCTTCCATCGTGACGCAGCGGCCGTTATACAAGAGACCAGCCGTGACTGAACACCCCCGGCTGTCCCTCGCCCCAGTCCTTGAAATAAACCTTCGTACCGTCTTTCGTCGTGATCGTGCTCATGATGCATCTCCTTGGTGAGTAGCGCCGGGCCGCCGGCTAGCGTCGAATGCTCCAAGGCCTCTTCGCGCGCCTCTTTCTTCGCCAGCAAGGGGCGGATAAAGGAGGTCTCTTCAGCCTTCATGCGATCTAAGCTTGTGGAACAACTCTGCACGCGTCTTGCGGGCACTCTCCTTGGCCGCCTTAAGCGGTGCGAGGATTGCCTTCACATCTCTATTTTTATTTTATCTACTTAAATACCAATCAATATTCATCTTGTTGTATGTGAAATGTTTCATAGGGCCTTGCTTACCGCAGCCGCAGGGTGTTGCCGATGGCTGCCTACAGCACACGCATGAAGGCCACGAGATCCGCCTTTTCCTGCTCCGTCAGTTCCAATAGCAAAACGAGGTTGAAAAACTCCACCGTGTCCTCGAGCGTGATCAACCGGTCATCATGCAGATAGGGCGGGGAGTCCTTGATCCCTCGCAAAGGGAAGGTTTTGATCGGGCCGTCGGCGGAAGCCATTCGGCCGTTGATCATGCGGGGCTTGTAAAACCGTTCGACCCGCAGGTTGTGCATGGAGTTATCGGTGTAGTAGGGCGCCGGGTGGCACGCGGAACATCGGGCTTTGCCGTTGAAGAGCGCCTCGCCCGAGAGTTCGGCGGGAGTGGATTTCGCCGGGTCTAGCTCCCCAAAGACGGTGAGCTTGGGGGCCGGTGGAAAGTCGAGGATCGACTGGAACTCGGCCATGAAGTGGACCTGGCTGCCTCTTTCCAGGATATTGACCCCCTTCTTGGTTGCGATGACCGGGTCGCCGTCAAAGTACGCGGCGCGCTGCTCAAACTCGGTAAAATCCTCTATGCTTTTCAAGGCGCGCTGGGAACCAAACAGCCGTTGGATATTCACCCCTCGCAGGGTCGGGGTATCGAGGCGGTGCCGGAACTCCTGGGGACGGATGTCGCCCACGAGGTGCGTGGCCGCGATCGTATGGCCATTCGCGTGGCAGTCGAGGCAGGCCACACCCCGGCTCGGCTTCTCAGAGCGCCGGTCCTCGGTCTGGTTGAACTGCTGCTGCGGAAACGGCGTCACCAGCAAGCGCAGGCCCTCGAGCTGTTTGGGATTCAGGATCCCGTTGAACAGTTCATAGTAGTTCATGATCGTTACGAGCTTACCTTTGGAGACATCGCCGAGATCCGGCCGCGTCGTCAGGTAGATGGGCGCGGGAAACTCAGGCAGCACGTGGTCCGGCAGGTCAAAGTCGAGATCGAACCGTGTGAGGTCCCGTCCTTCTTGCTTATTGATTTCGTCGATCTGGAATTGCGGGAAAAGCATCCCGCCTTCCGGGTGGTTCGGGAACGGGAGCGGGAAAAATCCAGACGGGAATAGATCCTGTTCCCGGATTTCTTGCGGGCTTGTGGATGCCAGCTTTTCCCAGGTCATGCCTTTGTGCAGCTTGATCCTGACGCCTTCCTGCACGGCCTTTCCACGCGACATGGCAACCCCTTTCGCAGGGCGGTCGCTCAGGTCGTAGCGCTCATTGAGCAGGTCCATATGCCTTTTTTCCAAAGCGGGTTTTGCCGCCTTCATTCGAGCCATGATCGCTGCGAAGTCCTCCTTGATAGCAACAGGAGAGTAGCTGGTCGCTCCTTGTCCAGGATCCTGGGCAGATGCCCTACCGACAATAGTGAGCATCACAGCGAGCATGGCCAATCGCACCGCCCGGTACTTCGTGATTCTCTGTCTCATTCCACACCGCCTTTCCTTGTTGATGGTTATGCCAATGTCCGTACGGACTTTTCCCGTTCCCATTGCCGCGTCTTTGCCGCGGCAATAAAAGCATCTTTGTCGTTGGCATCCACGACGCCCGCGTCTTTGCCGACGTTCGCGGACTTCAAGATCGCCTGGCCGCCTTTGTCGACGGCAATGGCCTTGAGATGACCGAATGCATCGCGCGCGAAATCGATCGCGGCGCTTTCCGTCGACAGGAATTGCGCACCTTTGTCGGAGAGGATGATGGCAACGGCGTCGAAGAGTACGGAGGGCGTGCCTGCCAGTTGCCCGTCGGCTGCCAGCATGGAGCCGTCGGCCAGCTTCGCGCCGCCCACCTTGGGTGCGATGATCTTTACGGCCGCCCCCGCATCGGTCGCGGCCTTCTTGATTTTATGGATGAGCGCGCCGTCCGAGCCGTCTGCGATCAGGATGCCGACCGCGCGCCCTTTGAGCGTCTTTTTCATCTTGCCGATAATCTGCACAGCGGGCGAAGGCGTCATTGTCTTCACGGGCATTGCGGCTTTCGGCGCCGCAGGCATTTTGTCGAACGCCAGCCCTGCGGCCACCCGTTTGGCGAGGTTTTCTTCGATGTGGCGCAGGTGCCCGACGATCGCTTCGCGCACATGCACATGCTCGACCTTGGAAAGCTCAAACACCAACGCCGAGGCGATGTGCGCCTGCTCATGCGCGGTTTGGCTGAGATAGAACTGCCGCGCCTGGCTGTAGTGGTCGGCGAAGCTTTCCGCACGAATGCGGCCTTTTTCGCCGGTTTCATTCACTGCCGCGCTATGAAAACCATTGGCTGGCGTTTCGCGCGGTGAGCTTTTAGACAAGGAGTTGGGTTCATAGGCCACCTGCCCTGCCGGTTGCGCCATCTGCATGTGTCCGTCGCGCTGGTGATTTCCGAACGGGCACTTGGGTGCGTTGATCGGGATCTGATGGAAATTAGGCGATCCCAAACGCGAAAGCTGCGTGTCGATATAGGAGAAGAGACGGCCTTGCAACAGCGGATCATTCGAGAAGTCGATACCCGGTACAATGTTGCCAGGACAATAGGCAACCTGCTCGGTTTCAGCGAAGAAATTGTTCGGCCAGCGATCCAACACCATGCGGCCGATCACTTTCAAAGGGACCAGCTCCTCGGGAATCAGCTTGGTCGAATCCAGATGATCGAAGGAGAATTTTTCCGCATCCTCCTGCGTAAAGAGCTGAACCGCGAATTCCCATTCGGGAAAATTACCTGTCGAGATGGCTTCAAATAGGTCGCGGCGGTGAAAGTCCGGATCAGCGCCGGCAATCTTGACGGCCTCATCCCAAACGGTCGATTGCAAGCCGAGCTTGGGGCGCCAGTGGAATTTGACGAAGGTTGATTCGCCCTTGCTGTTAATCAACCGGAAGCTGTGGACGCCAAAACCTTCGATCATCCGCAGCGAACGGGGTATGGTGCGGTCCGACATGATCCACATCACCATGTGCATCGATTCCGGCGTCAGCGAAATATAGTCCCAGAATGTGTCATGCGCGGTCGCCGCTTGCGGAAAGCCGCGGTCGGGTTCCATCTTCACGGCATGAATGAGGTCGGGAAACTTGATGGCATCCTGGATGAAAAAAACCGGGACATTGTTTCCGACCAGATCCCAGTTGCCCTCTTTCGTGTAGAATTTGACGGCGAATCCCCGCACGTCACGCGGGGTGTCCACCGAACCTGCGCCGCCCGCTACGGTCGATATCCGCGTGAACACCGGGGT
>JBGSLE010000062.1:0-4375 GCA_041740875.1 Pontiella sp.
AGCCCCGGAACCGATTCGACGGCGTCGATGAGGCGGCCGACCTGCTCGTCGGCATACTGCACGCTGGCCAGGTATCCGGCCACGGATTCCTCCCACTCCCCGGCGGCGACGATCTGGTCGTGCTGGCCCGTGACGGGCTCGGTCAATCCCGCAGGATCGTCGAAGGCAATGTTGCGGGCCATCGCGCGGCCCATCGGGCCGAGATCGCCGATGTCGTTGGGCAGGAGCGAAGGCAGCGCAACCCACGGCTGCGCCTTGTTGTCCCCATCGAACCAGGTGTTCCAGATGCGCTGCGGCACGAAAAACGGGAGATGCGGGCGGTAGATGCCGCACGCCACGAAAAAGGGACTGCTTGCCGTGTCGTGGTTGGTGATGGACGACACGCCGAAATTGCCGGCCTGGTAGTCGCGGTCGTCGTCGGTGCCGATGCCGTCGACGCGGTCGTCGGGGAAGAAGCCAAAATCCATCGGGCCGCTGTTGACGCCCGATCCCGCCTGGGCGTTGACCGCTTGATGCACGCTCCAGCGTTCGGGGTTATCCGTGCCGTGGAAGATCTTGCCGGTGCCATAGGTGGTCCACCCGTTGTCGGAGAAAAACTGGGAGAGCGACCGAACCGGAAAGACATTCGGCGTGGCCGAATAGTCGGCGCTGAAAAGCTGGCTCTCGCCATCGGAATTGTTGAAATAAATGCCGGAGGTCGAAGGCCGCAATCCGCTCATGAGCGCCGTGCGCGATGGCCTGCACGCCGGCGCGTTGCAGTAGGCGCTCGTGAAGACCATGCCCATGTCGGCCAGGCGGGCGATGTTGGGCGAAACCGCGTCGGGATGTCCGCCATAGGCCTCGTTCCAATCGTTGAGGTCGTCGATGGCGATGAAGACCACGTTCGGGGCCGCCACGGCGGAGAGCGCCACCAGCGCGGTTGCCAAAGTGATCAATGAACCGTTCCCATTCATGGCTGGGCCACGCCGATCCGCATATACTTTTGCGTGCCGTCGAGCGGAACCAGCGCCGCCATCTCCTCGACGTCGCCCACCTGCCCCACTTTGATTTCGGTCATGCCGTCCGTCCGCCAGACCGGGTTTTCAAGCGAGGTGGACCAGCTTGCGCCGATGGCAAAACCGCTGTTCATCCGCCGTTGGTAGCTGATGACAAAGTTCGGGGCGATGATGCTCGGGTTCATGGCCGGCACATCCGCGATCAGCGGATCGGTCACGAGCGCCCATTCCATTTGGTTGCCGAAGCGGTCGCCATCCGGGTTCCCGGCCGGTGTCCGGTCGATACCCGCCGCGGCTTCGGCAAAGACGGCCTGCGCCCACTGCTCGTAGGGGGTGAGTTCGATGTTCGCAAGGGAAATGTGGTCGATGGCGGTATCGGTGGCGGCCCATTGGCCGGTTTTGCCCCGGAAGCGGACGGTGACCGCGCTGTTGCTGGCGAAAGCGGAAAGGTTGACCACCGCATTGGACCACGGGGCGGTGAAGGCGTCGTGTTGCTGGCCCGCCCGCGTCCAGACATTGGAATGCCAGGCGGAACCGTCGTGGATATCGACCGACAGGGAGCCGGTAAAAAGGCCATGCATGTGGTAGTCGAACCGGAGTTCCGGACGGTCGGCGGCACCCAGGTCGAACGGGCATTCCAACAGGGCGGTCCGGTATTGCCCGCCATCCTCGTCCCCTTCGAGATACAGGTATTGGAGGCCATCCGACGCCGCGCTCGGACCGGTGTTGGTGGAGGGCGTAACGCCGCTATGGCGCGTCCAGTCGAAATGGTCCGTGACCGGCTGAACCCACGCACCCATGCCGTTTTCGAAGCTTTCGGCATAAGGCAGGGACTGGACGGTTCCATCGCCGGGCCTGCCATTCGGGAAATAGAGGTCGATGATGTTCTGGACGCGCGAGACCGAGGTGTTGCCCATGGCCTGCGTCCAGCCGGTCCGCATGGCGGTGTACCACTCCTCCTCGCGCGGGGCGTTCTTGATCGCCTGGTAGTGGGTCTCGAACTGGCTCGTGTTCATCGGCACGATGGACTGGTAGTGCTTGAGCCGGTCGTAGATCAGGGCCGACGGCATCAACCCTTCCGCCTGGATGGAGGTCTTGAGGTTGGCGGCGTTTTGCGGATGCACTCCCCAGAAGTGGATCAACGGCCTGAGATCCACGCCGGCCGCGCGCGACATCCGCAGGATGCGGCTGTCCGCCGGATCGGTGTTGCGCGGATATTCGATGCCGTTCATGGAGTCGACCGCCACCGAATGCCAGAAATCGCCCAGCGCCTCCCAGCCGAAGAGGCCGGCGATTTCGACATACTTCCCGTAGCCGCGGTGCTGGTATTTCATTTCGGCATCGGCCATGGCATTCCCCGCGCGGAACTTGTCGGAGAGGATCCACATCAACGCGGCCTGGTCGCGCGAGACGGTCTTGCAGCCGTCGTTGCCCATCGACCGCCCAAACGCGTTGTCGAGGGTTACGCCGAATTTCCGGTGGTGTACCGGCACGTAGAGCAGGTTGACGGTGGCTTCGGTCTCGCCGGTAAATTTGGTCAGGTAGCAGGCATGCCCCAGTTCGTGCAGATGCACATAGTTGGCAAACTTAGGCCCGTTGAGATAGTCGTGGTCCTTGTTCCCGTCGACCGCCGCCGAAGGGTTGTAGGTGTCGTTCGACTGCGGATAGCCCGGCGCGTAGGCGGCGGCCTTGATGAGGACGTCGATCTGGGCGTAGAGCACGGTTTTTGGCCGGACAAGCGGCATGCCCATGAGGTCGGAAACCGCATCCATCGCCTTGTCCCAGTTGGCCATCAGGGTGGCCGGATCGGCATAGTTGTAGATCCAGCCGGCGGGCAGGTTGAACATGGTCTTTTCCGTCTCGAAATCGGCCCAGGGGCCGGGATGGTGGCGCTCGGTGTTTTGCCAGTCGGCCAGCGTGGTCTGGCGCGCGGGGGTGTTGGAGTAGAACGGCGATCGCACCGCGTTTTTGACCTGGACGGCCACGAGCCCCTTCGATTTCTTGTACGGCACTTCGATGTAGATGCCGCCGCCCAGCGGGTTGGCCACCTTCGTTGACGCGCTGGTGATCGGGTAGGTCAGCGAAACCCGGTCGATGCGCTTGATGGTGGATTTTTCCGACAGGTCGTGTACATGCGCGCCCACCCGGATTTGGAACCCCTGGTTCACCAGCGTGGACGGAACCGTGACCGTCGCGATGCTGCCGGGCGCCAGGTAGGCGCCGGTCGGACGGCGCGCGGGTTCGTCTCGGAACATCACCTCGTAGCCCCAGGCCTCGGGCTGCGACGCGTTGATCTGCACCGAATAGACGGCATTCGGATCGGCGGGCGGCGCCACCGCGCCCGGGAAATAGGTCGAGGTCGTGAATTGGGCGCCATCGAACACCTCCGGATATGCCGCCAGGTTCGCGGCGTGGTAGGCATCGTCGATCAGCGCCTGCTGCACCTTCAAGAGCGCATGGGCCAGCGCCAGGTTCACCGTCGAAGTATCCGTGCGCGAAAACCCGCCCTGGGTGGCGGCGTTGATGAACAGCGCGCCCTTGGTGGTTTCGTAGTCCGCCACCAAATCAAAGGCCTGGGCCATGGTCGCGGCGCTGTCGCCCATTTTGGCGCGGTTGCTGTTGATCGTGGCGGCATGGGTATTGATCTGGGCGGCGGTCAGCACGGCCACCCCGTCGATATGCTTCTTCAACTGGGTCATGGCATTCGCGAGCGGCGATACGGGCGCGGGGCCGTCGATGGACAGCCCGCCGGTCCGGAGCGTATTGAGCGCGGCAGCGGAAAGCGCTTCGCCGTAGATGGCGACATCGTCGATGATTCCGCTGAAGCAGAGCGCGTTGTTATAATCGCAGCCAAATTTGATGGTGTCGCCCGATCCCGCCAAGTTCATGGCGGCGTTGTTCGCAGCGAGCCCCGCAAACGGATTGGCGAAGAGGGTTCCATCCACATAGACGTCGATGTCCTCGAAATTTTGGCCGCCGGCCAGAATGATGGCGACGAAGTGCGGGCTGCCATTGTTCAGCGTGATGCCGGCAGGAACAAATTCTGCGGCGGCCCCGGCGGAGCTTTCCAGGCGGATGGCGTTGGGGCCAAGTCCGTTTGACCCAATGTAGATGCGGAGGTTGGTGCCGGCATTGTTCCCGGCGTTGGGGGAATAGTTGAAGCAGGTGCCTTTGCTGCCGGTGTTGGTGGTGCTCATGGTAAAGAGCACCGTGCAGGCCGCCGTACCGCCGAACCCGGGAATTCCATTTGCATCGAGCGTGGTATCGACCGCCGTGCCAGCGGTGCCCGCAACCACGATCGCGTTGCTCGAACCCGCCGCGATGCCGGAGCCCAGATAGGTCGCCGAAGCCGCGCTTGCGACGGCGGAAACCAGTTCATG
>JBGSLE010000063.1:0-3029 GCA_041740875.1 Pontiella sp.
CTCGATCAGGTCCTGGGCGTAGAGCACGTCCAGGTAGGCCAGCCGGGTGCGCAGCTCCACGTCGGCGAGCGTTTTGCGGTATTGCTCGTTGCCGATGTCGAGCTGGGCGAGCGCGCGGCGGCGCTTCGCCGTGTTTCCGCCGCCGCTGAACAAATCCTGGCTGAGCGACAGGCGTCCGCTGGAGGACTTGTTGGGAACCCAGTCGTCCCGGATTTCGCTTTCGCCATAGTCGATCCCGGCCGAGGCGTTGACCTGCGGCAGGAAGCCGGCGCTGGCCGAGGCCACGCCGAATTCGAGTTCGCGCACGGCGGCGCGGGCGGAGACGAGGTCGGGGTTTTGCGCCCGGGTCTTGGCCAGGCATTGCTCCCACGTCAGGAATTCGTTGGTTTGCGCCAGCAGTGCGGCGGCGGGAAAAAGGAGCAGGATGGCGGTCAACTTGATCTTCACATGCGGTCTCCGGAAAAGCCCTTAGAACCTAACAAGGTGCGATATATTGCACAGTATTATGGAAATGTCTGCCGAAATCATGGTTCGCGCAGATTTTGTGTGGACGCCGGGCTCGATTCGTTCAGTGCAGCCGGACACGGAGGCGGAAAAAGCGGTTGCTCGAAAGCGTGGTGACCGTTTTTTCGGTCTGCGGATGCGCGCCGGGGAACCAGGGGACTTCGATGCCCCAAACCCCGTTGGTATCGGCGAGGTCGAGCCGGTATTCGATCTGGTATTGGCGGTTGCTCGAACTGCCGAAGGCGACCTGCGCGGCGTTGGTGTAGGCCCCGATCCACGGGAAGGAGGCGGAATTGGTCGGAACGGTGTCGGCCAGCCACTCCTCGTAGTTCGTGAAGCCGTCGCCGTCCGCGTTGTCCGCGGCCGCCATCGACAGCGCATCGCCCGCAAACGCCGTCTCCCACCAGTCCGGCAGGCCGTCCATGTCGGTGTCGTAATCCACGACGACCGATTGGATCCAGGAAACGTAGTCGGGAATCAAGGCCGCGCGGTTCCCCGTGTACGGATTCGCGCCATCGCGATAAAGGTTGATTCCGGTGAGCGACCAGGCCGATTCGCGATAGATAAAAAGCGGGCCGCCCGAATCGTACACATTGCCTCCCGCCTCGTGGGTGGTGTCGCTCAAACCAAAGGTCATCGAAAAACACTGGGTAGATCTTTCGCCTGCGGTTCCACCGACATCTGTGTTGACCAACGATTCCCCCGTGCCGCGGTTGGTACCCCACCGCTTGATGCCCGCCGTACCGCTTTGGGTAAACGTGGTTGCCGCGACGGTTCCGGCATACCCGTACCCCACCATGATTAAGGGATCCCAGACCAGTTGGGGACCTTTTTTCCCGTTGTTGATCTCCCCCTCATGAAGGGAATAGTAGCCCGGGAACGGCTTGTCGTAGCGCACGAGGGCGAGGTCGGCGGTTGGATGGTAGACGATTTGCTGCTGGGTGTAGGTTTCGCCGCCAATAATGAGATTCCCGCTCGGTCCGTCATCGGCCACATGCGCCGCCGTGAGGATCCAGTACCAGTCGACCGCGACCGAGGAGGCGTTTTTGTATTTATAGACGTAGTCCCAGTTGATCGCATAGCCGTCGTTGGTCGGGGAGGCCTCGCTCGTCGGCAGATCGGCCACGGCAATGGCTGCGGCATCCGGCAGCGCCCCGGCCACCAGCCCCGCCAAGATCCAGGTTGTTTTGATCCTACTGTTCATTGTCCCATCCGCGTTGGTCACTCTGACCACGGGAACAGCGCGGAATCCATGCAAATTACTGTTTATTACGAGCCGCTATGCTACATTGCGCCCCCTATGGAAAAGGATCGCATCTACCACCAGCCGCTGGCCGCCATCGCCGACTTCCGCTTCGACGCGCAGGTGGCGGACGTCTTTGCCGACATGATCGACCGCTCCGTGCCCGGCTACCGCTCGATCATCACGATGATAGAAACGCTGACGGCGCATTATTCATTGCCGTCTAGCAAGTTATACGATCTCGGCTGCTCGCTCGGCGGCGCGACGCTCTCCATGCGCCGGGGCGTGACGGCGGAAAACTGCCGCATCGTCGCGGTCGATAATTCCCCCGCGATGGTCGAGCGCTGCCGCAAGGCCGTCGAACGCGACCACAGCCCCGTTCCGGTCGAAATCCTCTGCGCCGACATCCTTGATGTGCCCGTTTCCGACGCCTCGGTGGTGGTGCTTAACTTTACGCTTCAGTTCGTGCCGCCACCCCTTAGGCTCCAATTGTTGCGCAAAGTTCATCTTGGGATGCGGCCGGGCGGCGTGCTGATCCTTTCCGAAAAGGTGGTCTTCGAGGACCGCCACCTCGACGGTTTGCTGGCCGGCATCCACCACGACTTCAAGCGCGCGCACGGCTATTCCGACCTGGAGATCAGCCAAAAGCGCACCGCGCTCGAAAACGTGCTGGTGCCCGAAACCATCGCCGCCCACCGCGCGCGGCTGGCCGAGGCCGGCTTTTCCTCGGCCGATGTCTGGTTCCAGTGCTTCAACTTCATGTCCATGCTCGCCGTTAAATGAACCTCGACTACGCCCCATTCTATCGGATTCTGGCCGACACCCCGCTCGAGCCGTGGGCGGAAAAACTACCCGACCGAATCGCCGAAGCCTTCACCCGCGACCGGCACGGCCTGATGCCGCGCTGGCAGGAAACCCTCGCAAAACTGCCCGATGTGCCACCGACGTCGATCGAGTTGAAAAGCGGGGTGCGCGTCGAGGGGGCGCCGCTCCAGGGTCTGGAGGAGTTGCTCATGGAATTCCATCCGTGGCGCAAGGGGCCGTTCCATATCCACGGCGTCCACATCGACACCGAATGGCGCTCCGACTGGAAATGGGAGCGCGTCTGGCCGCACCTCCAGCCGCTGGACGGCCGGACCGTCCTCGATGTCGGCTGCGGCAACGGCTACCACTGCTGGCGCATGGCTGGCGCGGGCGCCAAACTCGCCGTCGGCATCGACCCCAACCCGCTGTCGGTCTGCCAATTCTTCGCCATGAAGCAGTTTGTGCGCGATCCGCGCGT
>JBGSLE010000064.1:0-3002 GCA_041740875.1 Pontiella sp.
ATCTCGACGGCGCGGAAGGCGGCGGCGCGCCAGAGTTCGCGGCGGCGCGGATCGATCGCCAGAATGGTGCCGTTTCCGGGCAGCGCGAGGCCGATCGCCTCGCACAGGCAATTCATCGAGTTGGCCGTGAACATGCCGGAGCAGGAGCCTTGCGAAGGGCAGCCTTTGCACTCCAGCTCCTTCAGCTCCTCGTCGGAAATCTTGCCCTGCTTGCGCGCGGCGACGCCCTCGAAGACGCTGATCAAATCGACCACCTTGCCATCCTTGGTCATGCCCGCCTTCATCGGACCGCCGCTGGCGAAGATGGTCGGGATGTTGACGCGCATCGCGCCCATGATCATGCCCGGCACGATCTTGTCGCAGTTCGGGATGCAGATCATCGCGTCGAAGGCGTGGGCGCCGATCATCGTTTCGACGGCGTCGGCGATCAGCTCGCGGCTGGGCAGCGAATACTTCATGCCGGAGTGGCCCATGGCGATGCCGTCGCAGACCCCGATCATGTTGAACTCGATCGGGGTGCCGCCCGCCTCGCGCACGGCCTCCTTGATGATCTTTCCGACCTGGTCGAGGTGGGCGTGCCCGGGAATCACCTCGTTGAAGGCGTTGCAGACCGCGATGAACGGCTTTTCGATATCCTCCGAACTCATGCCCGTCGCCCGCATCAGGCTGCGGTGGGGGGCGCGTTCCAAACCTTTTTTGACCTTGTCGCTACGCATAGTGGATTCCTTTCCTTCGATGGACTAAATGCCGCGCATCCTACCAGAGCCCGCCCCGAAGTAAACCCTTGCCAAGCAGGAATGCCGCCTTCGATCCACCTTGTCCCGATTGGGCGTGAAGGAGCGGACTTAAAGCAGAAAGGTGCGGCGGATGAACCAGGCGGCCGCCGGGAAGAGCAGGCCGAGGATCAATGCCGAGGGTTCGGGAATGGCGACGATGCCGTTGATTTGGTCGGCATAGGTTCCAAGGTTGGCGATGTAGGTCAGGTTGCCGAAGACGGCCGTGCCGCCGGGCTGGCCGCTGAAGGTGCCGGTGGTCAACATGATCCCGGCCAGCTCCCACGTCCCGCCGTTTTGGACAAAGACGCCGCCGCCGGAATCGTAGGTCGCACCCTGTGCCTCGCCAACCACGCCATCAAAGTCGGTGTAGAACATGTCGGTGATGCCGAACCCGTCGTCGACCAAGCCGGCGTTGCCTTCTTTCGTGTTCGTTCCCCAGCGCTTGGTGGAACCTGTTGCCCACTTGTAGCCGGCGGCGTTGCCGCCCGACCCGGTTTCCGTCCAGGTCCAGGGGTCGACGCCGGTATTCACATTCCACTGGGTGAGTCCGGTTGCGCGGTTGCGCCCGTTGCCGATCAGGGTCAGCGCCGCGCCATTGGCGGGCGAGGAGGCTAGGGCGACGGGGGCCAATCCGACGGTTTGGTCGACACGAAACAGCATCAGGTCGGTGTCCGATCCGCCGTCGTTGGCGAGTCGCGTCCAGCTGGTGTTTTGAATGGTGTATTCCGATGCCCCGAGCAAAACGCCGGTCGGATTATCGAGCACCTTGATGTGGTTGGCGGTGATGAACCAGTTGTTGCCCAGATAGGTCACGCTCGAGGGCGCGCTGCCCGTGATGCGGCCGACATAGTCCCATCCCTGTCCGCCGGTCGGCGCGGTTGTATTCTGGGTGCCGTCGCCGCCCGCGACGATCACCGCCTCGGATCCTGCGGCCAGACCGGCCGCCAGCAAGCAGATAAAGGGTTTTCCACGCATGCGTTCTCCTCGATTGGTGGCTGGTGAGGAAAGCAGGAAACGAACCAATAGTCCAACCGGAAGGAGGTTTCTGGGTATATCGTCTGACTACCACGATCGTGGTAGTCAGACGATATACTTCTAGGCGTTGACGAGATGACCGACCTCGAAGCCGGCGTCTTCGATCATGCGCTTGTCGGCGGCGAAGTCCTGGCCGCCGGTGGTCAGATAGCCGTTGGTGAACATGGAGTTGGCGGGGTAGAGCGAGAGGGGCTGGAGGGCGCGCAGGCAGGTTTCGCGGCCACCGGCGATGCGCACCTCGGCGTAGGTGAGCACGAAGCGGAACATGCAGAGCGTGCGCAGGCAGTCGTTCGGGCTAACGCGAGCGGCGCCTTCGAGCTTGGTGCCTTGGCGGGGGTCGAGGAAGTTGATCGGCGCGGAGTCGGTCCGGAGTTCCTTGAGCGCGAGGGCGAGGTCGACGCGGTCTTCGAGGGTTTCGCCCATGCCGATGAGGCCGCCGCAGCAGAGGTCGAGTCCGGCCTTCTTGACGGTTTTGGCGGTGGCGACGCGATCTTCGTATTTATGGGTCGAGCAGATCGAGGGGTAGAACGCGGCGGAGGTTTCGAGGTTGTGGTTGAAGCGATCGACGCCGGCCTCCTTGAGGCGGCGGGCCTTTTCCTCGGTCAGGAAGCCCATCGAGGCGCAGAGTTCAAGGCGCGGGTATTGCCGCTTGATGCGCGCGGCGGCCTCGGTGATGGTCCGCATTTCGCTTTCGGAGGGGGCGCGGGAGCTGGTGACGACGCAGTAGCGCAGGGCCTGCATGTCGGCGGCGTCCTGCGCGCCGGCGACGATTTCGTCGGCCGACTGCATCTCGTATTCGGCGACGTCGGCGGTGGAGGATTTCGACTGGCTGCAGAACGAGCAATCCTCCGGGCAGATGCCGCTTTTGGCGTTTTTGAGGACGTGCAGGCTGACCTTATTGCCGAAGAAGTTCTTGCGGATGAGGTAGGCCGCCTGGACCACGTCGAGCAATTCGTCGTCGGTCGAGTTCAAGACCGCCAGCGCCTCGTCGCGGTTGATGGGTGCGCCGCCGTCCAAAATTCGGTTTGCCAATGCCTTCCAATCCATGGTCCGCCTCCGTAGGTCAAAATGAGCGGCGGATGGTATCGGCGCCGGTCTACCGTGTAAACAAGGAGTCGGAGCAAATTAAAGGCAGGCGGCGGGGGCGTGGTAGCACTCGCGGATGGAGCGCATCGGCTCCCGGCCGGCGGC
>JBGSLE010000065.1:0-5612 GCA_041740875.1 Pontiella sp.
AACACCACGTGGCTCATCCTCGGCGGGGCGCTGGCCGGCTTGCTGAAGGGATGGCTTGCCTGACATGGAGGCGATCCACCAGTCGATTTCCGCGCTCGGCGCCTGGGCGCCGTACGCCTGTGTTGTCCTCTTCCTGCTGGCGAGCCTGCTGGTGGTCTGGCGGCTGGAGGTGCTTTCGGGCCAGGGCGTGGAAGGCACCGTGCTCGGCACGATCTTCATGCCGTTCTGTTCGGGCATGGGCAACATCGTCTTTGCGCTTGTCCTCGCCCTGGACAAGGGCGACGGCGGCGCCGTGCTGGTCAACTGCCTCTTCAACAACGTAACCAACCTGACACTTCTGATTGGCCTGCCCGTCCTGGTTTGGGGCATGTCGAGCATCCCGCTCAAGAAGAGCAAAGAGGCGGTACGGGAACACCAGATGGGCCGCTTGTCGCTGGCGCTCAATCTTGTGGCCGCGCTCTTTTTCTCGTTTGTGGTCTGGCTGCTGGCCGGCGACGGCGAACTAGTGCAGGCGGACGGCGCCGTATTGCTGGCGCTCTTCGCCTTTTGGCAATGTTTCCACGTCTACGACGTCAAGAAGACCAACCTGCTCAAGAAGAAAAGCTATCCCAAAACCCTGCCGCTCGACGTGGCCCTGCTGCTGCTCGGAGCCGCCGCGGTTTTCGTGAGCACCGACTGGCTGGTGCAGTGGTTCCAGACGCTCGACCGGAAAACCTTTCCGCCGCAGCTGCTGGGGTGGGCGAGCGGCGTGCTCATGGTTTTGCCCAACGCGTTGCTGGCCTTTTTCTACGGATCGAAGGGCCGCATGGACGTGGTCTATACCTCGCAGTCGGGCGATGCGCACATCTGCATCCCGCTCTGCATCGGTCTGTTTGCCGTCTTCCACCCCGTCAAGGCCGGCGGTTTTTTCCAGGAGTCGCTGGTGATCCTCATGACCCTCTGCGCGGCGCACCTGCTGTTCGTGGTGGCGGTTGGCCGCCTGCCGCGCCTCTTCGCCGCCCTGTTCGTGGCGGCGTTCGGCTGGTTTCTCTGGTCGGGGTTCCATTCGTAGTGCCGCCCCGGCAGGGCCGGCGGCGGTTTTCAGGGCGTTACCGGATCGGCGATGAACGCTTCGAGCAGGTTGGTGAAGTGGATCTGCGCGGCGGTCCATTTGGGGTTTTTCGTGATTTCCCCGGTGCTCTTGACCGTGTTGTTGAACAGCACGAAAACCTGGTCGCCGACGCACATGTGCGCATCGAAGCCGGAGCCGTAGCCCTCGTGCGAAAAGGCGAAGTCGCCCAGTTGCGCCGATTCGGGATCGAAGGTCTCGCGCAGGGCGGCCATGTCGCTCTTGAATCCGGCCTGGAATTGAGCGCGCCGGGCGCCGCCATACTCCAGCAGCTTCCAGCCCGCGGCACCTTTGCCCACCAGCGCCCACTCGTCGAACACCGGCTCGCCGATGGCTCGTCCAAGGGTTTCCACGGCGGTTTCGATGCGTTTTTTGGCGGCGGCAAGTTTCATGGTTGGCTCCTCGGGGTTGTGCGCGCCCCAACATAGTGGATTTTACGCCCGGCTCAAGGCGGGATCTCCAACGTCTTCCGCTTCGCGGAAGGGCTTAATTCGGCTTACCGTTTGATCGGATGATATTCCGTATTGCTCGGAGGAATGATCCTAACGGCGAACTGCTTTCTGAATATCCCTTCCTTTCTCATGACATCCCCCTCTATTGCTCCGAGCGATGTCCATGAATCCAGCGAAACCAGCATCTTGGTCTTTATTTGTTTTTCAGTAAAAACCGGGATTTTAATCTCCGCTCCAGCCGTTTGGTTTATTTCGTATCCCTTTAGTTTTTTTGTGCTTAGATTGAGTTCGCATGAGACCACTCCGTTTGTGGGATCGGTCAGGGTGAGCTCAATGAACGTGCCGATCTGATGCAGCTTTTTCATGGTGCTGGCTTTGCCGTTCATCACCGTAAAGTCGTCCACAAAGGAGGCTGTCGTTGTCTGGTCCAAGGTGACCGGAATCCCGAGGTCTGCGTAAAGAAGGGGATATTCGTGGATTTTTGTATCCGGATCCTGAATGGCATTCTCAATTTCTTGGTTCATAGGAAAATCAGGAGGACAACGCCCTTGGTTCATAGAAGAATCAGGAATCTGATTTCCTACTATGGTCCAATTAAAGGAAAGAGAATCCGGCACCGGGATGTCCAGCTCAAGGATCTGTACGGTATGTTTTTGCACATGGGGTGTCGGCGAGGAAGGGATGGTGGAGCAGCCGGAGATCGCCACGACGCTGATGAATCCAAGAATTAGTTTTTTCATTTTTACTTATATTTACGATATGACTAATACCGATGAAGGGTTGGGATATATCACACAAGACCTTGTTATTCCGCGACGGTTTCGACGAAGACGCGGAGGAAGCTCGGGAGGAGTGTTCGAAACGGGGTCATGAGGGGATCAATCGACGATGTATTTTTCGAGGTGTTTCTCGTCGGCAAGGAATTCGGGAATGAGCTTTTTGCGGGCGGAGGCGCCGTGGGCGTGGACAGAGCGCGGGTCGCCGGTGATGAGCGGGTGCCAGCCGGGCAGGGGCTTGCCTTCGTGGCGGCGGCGGTAGGCGCAGGTTTCGGGCATCCAGGCGAAATGTTCGGGATGGTCGGCGGAGAGGACGGCGCAGCCGGGCACGAGCGTGTGGCGATCCGCATAGTTCATGCAACGGCAGGTGTTGAGATCCAGCAATCGGCAGGCGACGCAGGTGTAGCGGATTTCGCCGGTCTCCTCGATTTCGAGCTTGTGGACGCAGCATTTGGCGCAGCCGTCGCATAGCGCCTCCCATTCGGTGGGGGTCAGCTCGCGCAAGGTTTTGGTTTCCCAGAAGGGCTTCATGCTAGGCGGTGTGCTTGTTGATGATGTCGACGAGGGCCTGGCGGCCGACAGGTTTGGCGATATAGTCGTCCATGCCGTGTTCGATGCACTTCTGCTTGTCGTCCTTCATGGCGTGGGCGGTGATGGCGATGATGGGGATGTCGCACAGCGGCTTCCTCATCCGGCGGATGTGGGCGGTGGCCTCGAAGCCATCCATGACCGGCATCTGGCAGTCCATCAGCACAACGTCGAACGGCTGCTGGCGGATGCGCTGGATGGCGTCTTGGCCGTTGTCCACCGCGACCACTTCGCAGCCGGCCTTGCGGAGGATGGCGATGGCGACCTTCTGGTTGACTTGGTTGTCTTCGACGAGCATCACCCGGATGCCGGGGCGGTTGACGGTCTTGGCCTTCTCTCGCTCGGTTTCCCTGGGGATGCTTGCAAGGTCGGATTGCGGCAGGGTTAGGTTGAAGTAGAAGGTCGATCCCTTGCCGGGCGAGCTGATCAGGCCGATCTTGCCGCCCATGAGTTCGACGAGCTGTTTGCTGATGGCGAGGCCAAGGCCGGTGCCGCCGTAGAGGCGCTTGGTCGAGCCATCGGCCTGGATGAATTTTTCGAAGACGGTGGCCTGCTTTTCCTTGGCGATGCCGATGCCGGTGTCGATGACCTGGAAATAGATTTCGGCGCCTGCGGGCGTTTTGCGGGGGCATTCGATGTTGAGGGTGACGGAGCCGTGGTGCGTGAACTTGAGCGCGTTGCCGACGAGGTTGACGAGGATCTGGTCGATGAGCCCCTCGTCGCCGACGACGTAGGGCGGAACGCTTTCCTGGCAGGCGAAAGACAATTGGATGCCGGTGCGCTCGGCCAGGGGCTGGAACATGTAGTAGAGGTTGTCGCACAGCTCGCGCAGGTCGATCGAGGAAGGGTGCACATCCATCTGCCCGGCCTCGATCTTGGAGATGTCGAGGACGTGGTTGATGATGTTGAGCAGTCCGCTGGTCGACTGGAGCACCGTATCCACGCAGTTTTGCTGTTCGCTGGTGAGCGGGGTGTCGGCCAGTAGCTGCGCCATGCCGACGATGCCGTTGAGCGGCGTACGGATCTCGTGGCTCATGTTGGCGAGGAATTCGCTTTTGGCCTGGCTGGCGTTCTCGGCCATCTCCTTGGCGTCTTCGGCTATTTGCCGGGCGGCGTGGATCTTGTCTTCGGCCTCCTTGCGCAGGGCGATGTCGCGCGCGTGCAGCTGGAGCACCGTGCGTCCGCCGAGGTTTTGCAGGGTCCCCGTCATTTCGATGGGGCGCACCGTGCCGGCGGAGTCCATGCTGACCCCTTCGCACTGCTTGAGTTCGCCAGAAAACCATTTGTGCATGTTATCTGTGACCTCGCCGTGGAACGGTGCCGGCACGAGGTCGTAGACGCTTTTTTTCAGCAGGTCCTGCTTTTCCATCTTCACGAGGGCGCAAGCGCTCGAATTGGCAGATAGGATGTGTCCCTCCGGGTCGAGCACAAAGACGGCGTCGGGCGAGTTTTCGAAAATCTGCCGCAGGCGCTCCTCGCTTTCGGCGAACTGGCGTGTGCGTTCGGCCACCGTGTGCTGGAGCTTCCGGTTCCAGGCCAGAATCGTCAGCAGGGCCAGGGCGACTGCGGAGGCGGCGATCGCGGTGTAAACCAGGATGGTTTTGAGCGGAAGTGCGTGCCGGGAGTATTCCGACCCCAGCCATTTCGCCTGGATCTTGTAGAGCGTGCCGCTTTTCTGGGCGCTGGCAATGCCCTTTTCGAGAATCGAGAGCAGGTCGCGGTTGCCTTCCGCCACCGCCATGCACAGGCGGGCCGTGAAGAGCGGCTCCCCGACCACCCGCAGCCCGCCCTCGCCGGTGTCATACAGGTGGTGCTGGGTCACCAGTTCGTTGCCGATCATCGCGTCGGACTTGCCGGAAAGCACCAGTTCGACGCACTCTTCAGTGGTGGGGACAAACTTGATTTCGGTGCTGATGTCGTGCTGTTGCAGGACTTCGAGGGCACGGCCGGAACCCATGATGGCCACCCGCTTTCCCTCCAGCCCGTAGATGCTTTCGATGTCGGTGCGGTCGCTGCGGACATAGAGGCAGACCGGGGTGGTCTTGAGGGATTGGGTGAATTCGAATTCGGCCTCCCGCTCGGAGGAGTGGAACAGGCTGGTCATGGCGTCGGCTTCACCCTTGCGCAGCATCTCCATGGCTTCGGTCAGCGGCGCGACCTCGAAGCGGGCCTTGAACCCCAGGTCGGCCGCCATCCACTGGACGAGTTCGACATTCATGCCGCTGACCTGTTTTTTGTGGAGGAATTCGAACGGGGCGTGGCGCGGCTGGGATACGAAGACGATCTCGCCCTTTTGCGCGAGGTAGGCCTGTTCGCGTTCGCTGAGCTGGGCGGAAGCCGCCAGGCAGGTCGCCGTCGCGGTCGCAAGAATGAGCTGTTTTGCAAGGATCTTCATGGTGTGGCTGTTTAGCAAAAGACTATACGGCATGCGATTCCATCGGCAAACAAAAACCATGGGTCGAATCGGGCCGCCGAACTTGGGCTTCCACGCCGGAGATGTTTGCCCTATGGTGCGCGGCACGATGAAGGAGTTGAAAAAAGTGGTCCATGTGGTGCGCCGCTTTGCACCGGAGACGTGGGGCGGAACGGAAAACGTCGTGCTGCATCTCTCGCAGGGGCTGGCCGCGCAGGGCGTGGCGAGTCCCGTCTTCTGCACGGCCATGCTGGCCCGGCCGGGCGCCGATGCCG
>JBGSLE010000066.1:0-3809 GCA_041740875.1 Pontiella sp.
CGGCGTGGCCGCCGTCCTGCGCGCGCCGGATGGGAGCGAAAGGCCCGTCGTGTCGGGCGTGCATGTGTTTGGCGGCGCGTCGGCCGAAGCTGCGGTTGCAACCCCTAGAATGAAAGCGATCCTATGACCCAGAACCCTTCCGCACACCCCGTCCCCGTGGCCGACCGCGTTCCCATGAAGACCCGCATCGGCTGGGGCTTTGGCGGGATTGCAGATAATTACATGATGAATATTCTGAGTGTGATATTCCTGCTTCTTTATGTGAATTATTTCAAAATGCCCGCCGCGCTGGCCGCGATCGCCTTTATGATCCCGCGGTTTGTGGATATGTTCACCGATCCGATTATCGGGAATATTTCGGATAATACCCGTAGCCGCTGGGGACGTCGTCGTCCGTATATGATCATTGGGGTCATTCTTTCGGCGATTTTATTGCCGTTTTTCTGGACCCCGATCGGAGCCGCTGGCAGCACGGTCTGGTATCAGAATCCGGCCTTTATGTATGTTTCGGTGATCGGGATTGTGTTTGGGATCACCTACGCCATGTATTCGGTTCCATACACGGCATTGGGCTATGAGTTAACACAGGATTATGACGAAAAGACGCGGGTTTTGGCGTGGCGCATGTATATCGGCCTTTTCGGAAGCATGACGGTTCCATGGGTTTATAAACTCTCGCAGATGGATCAATTCAAGAATGAAGCGCACGGAGCCTTTTGGGTGTCGGTTGCCTTTGGGGTCGTCATTATCATCACCGGCTTGATTCCGGTTCTCGTCTGTAAAGAACGCGAGGATGTTCAAAAACAGGAGACGGTTCCGCTGATTCAATCCTTTAAAGCAACGATGACAAATCGTCCGTTTGTGATCCTATCCATTGCCTACGTCATTATTCTCATGGGTATTTTCTCGGCGGGGAATTTGGTCAGCTTTGTGAACATCTACTACGTGTGCGGCGGGAACAAAGATTTTGGCGCGCTGCTGATGGGGGTCTGCGGAACGGCGGGGGCGCTGGTCTCTTATGTCAGCATGTTCCTGATCGCGGCGGTTTCGTCGAGGTTTGAAAAACGCACCGCGATGCGTCTGGGTTTGCTGTTTGCGCTGATCGGAATTGGCAGTTGCTGGATTACGATGGATCCGCGCTGGCCGCTGGCTCAGTTAATCAGCACCATCATTGGCTGCATGGGATTGCAGGGCTGCTGGTTGATGGTGAGCTCGATGGTGGCCGATGTCTGCGACGAAGACGAGTTGAAGAGCGGGCTTCGGCGCGAAGGTATGTTCGGCGCGGTGAATGGATTCACGCTTAAAGGCGCAATGACCATTACGGCCGCCATGGCCAGTTTGATGCTCGGCATGGTTCACTTTGACGCCACTGAGACCGAACTGTTTGAAGAGCGTACCACTACTCACGTCATTGAACCGGTTCGCAATCTGCAATCCGAAGACCCCGTGTTTGCTGCTGCCACCCAGACCTTTAGCACGGAATGCGACCGGTTTGTGGAGTTATCCGAAGATAAATCGGCTATTTCCGGCAATAAATGGACGGTGTTGGGACGGTTGCTGCAAGGTCATGAGGTGTATTACAGCTGGTATCAATTTAAAGACGCGGTGGATGCCTACCTTGCAGCCATCGATGTGTATGCCGCCACGGCTCCATCGGGGATGAAGAGCACGTTGGCCGCGTATGCACAGGATGTAAAAAGCGGGTTTATGGCTGACTTAGCGTTGCATACAAAGATCGGATCCAACATGAAGGCCTTGGTCATCGGCTTTCAGGTCATCGGCTTTTTGGTAGCGATTATCATTTTGGCCTTTTACCCCATCAACCGTGCCCGATCCGAAGAGACCCGGCGTAAGTTGGAAGAACGTAAAATGGAGCATCAGAAAACGAATGTTCCTGTATAAAACGAGAGTTATTTCAGCCCTTCTCCTGTGCGCAGCCTTACACGCTGCGCACGCGGCCACGCCGCCCAACTTCATCCTGTTGCTGACCGACGACCAGTCCTACCACCTCGGTATGCTCGGGGTGAAGGGGCTGGCGACGCCCCACCTCGACGCGTTGGCCAGGCAAGGGGTTTTCTTCACCAAGGCCTACAGCTCCGCCGCCTCGTGCGCGCCGTGCCGCGGCTCGCTGCTGACCGGCATGTACCCCTCCGCCAACGGCCACTGGCGCAACACCGTCGGCCCCGAAGACCTCAACGCCCCGGCAAATGAATTTGGAAGGAAGGCCTCGCGGGTCGATGTGGTCGGCGTCCACGAGGATATCCCGACGCTGATCGAAGTGTTGCGCGGGAACGGCTACTTCACGGGCATCACCGAAAAGTGGCACATCAGCCCGCCGTGGAAGTTTCCCTACGAGTTCCGCGAGGCCCCGCACTACAAGCTGGAGGGCAGTGTCCATGCCGTGCGCAACTTTTTGCAGCAGGCCGGCGACCGCCCGTTTTTCCTGCAAGCCAATGTCGACAACACGCACCGGCCCTACGGCAAGCACATCAAGATCAACCCCGGCCTGCCGGCGGTCGACCCCGCCGCGCTGGAGGTTCCGCCGCACTGGCCCGACACGCCCAAGACCCTGCTGGACTACGCCGACTACCTCACCACCGTCCAGCACGTCGATGCCATCATCGGCGCCATCCTCCAGGAGGTGAAGGCCGCCGGCCAGCTGGAGAACACCATCTTGATCTACACCAGCGACCAGGGGTTCTGCTACCACCGCGCCAAGGCCACCGCCTACGACGGGGGCGTGCATGTGCCCTTTGCCGTGGCCGGCCCCGGCATCGCGGGCGGGCGGATCTCCGACGCGTTGATCGGGCATGTGGATGTGATGCCGACGATCCTCGACTATGCGGGCATCGCGGTTCCGGCAACGGTGCAGGGCAAATCGCTGCGCCCGGTGCTCGCTGGGACGGCCAAGGATGTCGGGCGCGCCTTCATCGTCTCCGAGCACAACGCGCACGGCGGCAGTCCGGAAGAATACTATCCGACCCGCAGCATCACCGACGGCCGCTACCGCTTCATCTGGAACCTCGCCTACAAGACCGTGCCGGATTTCGACATCGACTCCCTGGCCACCGATCCCGACGGCCGCAAGGTGACCCGCCAGCCCGCCTGGATGCCGTGGGATGCCACGCCGAGCGACATTTGGGAAAACAACGCCTACGAAGAGATCATTTTCCACAAAACGGAATTCCCGGAAGCCTACCGCCTGCTCAAGGAGAGCATGTTCCGCCCCGAGTTCGAACTCTACGATCTCAAGAACGATCCGTATGAAACCAAAAACCTGGCGGGCAACCCGGAGCACGAAGCAGTCGTGCGGCGGCTCGACCAAACCTTGAAGCAGTGGATGCAGGCCGAGGGCGATATCGGCGATCCGCGCAGCATTAAACGCAGAACCAAATAGGAGCGAAAAAGGAGCGGGGACATTCTTGTCCCCGCCGGGGGCAGGCCAATGAGTCGCGTTCCGCGTGCAACGTGGTCGCGCGAAAAGCCCCCGCTCCGTTAAAAAGGAAAAAAATGAACATGAAAACTAAGGTATTGATTTTGGCGGCGGCGTGCGCCGCTTCGGTTGTTGCAAAACAACCCAACGTGGTTTTTGTCCTGGTCGACGACTTGGGCTGGAAAGACACCGGTTGCTACGGCAGCACGTTTTATAAAACGCCCAACGTCGACCGCCTTGCGGCGACCGGCATGCGCTTCACCGACGCCTATTCGGCCAACCCGCTCTGCTCGCCGACGCGGTCGAGCATCCTGAGCGGCCAGTATCCCGTCCGCACCGGCTTCACCGCCGCCATGGGGCATGTGGCGGGCGACCA
>JBGSLE010000067.1:0-1706 GCA_041740875.1 Pontiella sp.
ATCCGCGTGGCCAAGCCGTTTACGGCCCGCAGCGTGACCCTCGTGCCCGCCGGGGAAACGTACCGGGCCCGTGTGCTCATCCAAGCATGGGTCGATGGAAAATACAGGACGCTCCGCGAATGCAAGTATGACCGCCGCAACGGATCGATCGGGGCCGGGCCGATGCCGAACGGCCCGGTCATCGCGTCGATCCCTCCCACCACGTCCGACCGTTTCCGGCTCGTTTTTTCCATTCCGCAGGACGGGAACGAGAACGAAAAGCTGGGCGACCTTTCCGAGATCGAGATTTCGCCGGCGGCAAGGGTCGAATATGCGGTTGAAAAGCAGCTGGGCAAGATGCACCCGACGCCCTTGCCGCTGTGGGGCGACTATTTGTGGCCCGAACCACCGGCGGCCGGCGAAACCGACGGCGCGATCGCCCCGTCGGAAATCCGCAACCTGACCGGGCAGATCGACGGAAACGGGCGGCTGACCTGCGATCTTCCCGCAGGCGAATGGATCCTGCAACGGATCGGCATGGTGCCGACCGGAGCGGCCAACTCGCCAGCCGCCCCGAACGCGCGCGGCCCCGAAATCGACAAGATGAACCGCACACACCTCGAAAGCCATTTCAACGCCTTCGTCGGCCGGGTGCTCGACCGCTTGACGCCCGAGGAGCGGACGTCGCTGAAATATGTGGTGGCCGACAGCTATGAGCAGGGGTCGCAAAACTGGACGGATGGACTGGAGTCCGTGTTCAAGGAGACCTACGGCTACGATCCAATTCCCTACCTGCCTGTGCTGGGGGGCCGCATCGTGAAAAACGCCGAGGCCTCGGACCGCTTCCTCTGGGACCTGCGGCGCATGGTGGCCGACCGCGTGGCCGATGAATATGTCGGCGGGCTGCGCGACCTGTGCAACCAGCACCACATGCAGATGTGGCTGGAAAACTACGGCCATTGGGGCTTCCCCAGCGAATTCATGCGCTACGGCGGCGAATGCGACCTGATTGCGGGCGAATTCTGGGTGACGGGCGAGCTCGGCAACATTGAGTGCCGCGCGGCCGCCTCGACTGCCCACGTCTACGGGAAGCCGGTCGTCTATGCCGAGGCCTTCACCTCGGGCGAAAACTGGACCGACACCCCCCGCACCCTCAAGGCGCGCGGCGACTGGGCCTTCACGCAGGGGATCAACCATTTTGTCCTCCATGTCTACATCCACCAGCCGGACGACCGCTTCGTACCCGGCATGAACGCCTGGTTCGGCACCGAGTTTAACCGGCACAACACCTGGTTCTTCGAGGGCAAGGAATGGATCGACTACCTGCGCCGCTGCCACGTGCTTTTGCAGCAGGGCCTGCATGTCGGCGATTTTGCCTATTTCATCGGCGAGGATGCGCCGATCATGACGGGCACGCGCCAGCCCATCCAGCCCGACGGGTTCGATTTCGATTTCATCAACGCCGAAGTCATCCTGGAGCGGCTGGACGTCCGCGATGGACGTTGGACGCTGCCGGACGGAAAAAGCTATTCCGTGCTGGTGCTCCCGCCGCTCAAGACGATGCGCCCGGCCGTACTGGAAAAATTGCGCGACCTGGTGGCGGCGGGCGGAATCCTCTACGGCGATGCGCCCGAACGCTCGCCCAGCCTCCAAAACGCCGAGGAGGCGGACGCCGTGGTCCGGCGGCTTGCGCAGGAAATGTGGCTTGGCTTGAAGCCCGGCGCGCC
>JBGSLE010000068.1:0-1897 GCA_041740875.1 Pontiella sp.
GCGGCGTGGATCCTCGCCGGCGGCGCGCACCACACGGTCTACTCGCAGCAGGTCGCCACGCGCCACATCGAAATCTTCGCCGAAATGGCGGAGGTCGAGCTGGTGGTGATCGACCGGGAGACCAACCTGCGCCAGTTCAAGAACGAGCTGCGCTGGAGCGAGGCCTCCTACAAATAGCACCCTGCAAGAAACGGGTTGTTGGAGCGGGAATGGCGCAGGCCATTCCCGTTTTTCATTGTAGCCGCTTGAGGATTTCGCGCGCGGCGAGTTCGGCGCCGCCGCGCGGCATCTGTTCGGAAGGGGGCGCGGCGGCTTCGATCCGGGCGAGCGCCTTTTCCAAGCTGCCGGCGTAGAGTTCCGCGTTCGGCAGGAACGCTTGGCGGCAATACCGTTCGATGTTTTCGACCAGTACGCCGTATTCGCGGAAGTGCTTGCGGTCGGAATAGAGGATCGGCTTCCCGTTGGCGATGCACTCGGAAACAATGCCGAATCCGGGCTTGGTGACGACGATGTCCGCCGACGCAAGGATGTCCGCAAAACACGCCACGGAACGCGAGATGGCGCGGACGACGCTGCCCGGCCATGCCAATGGTTCGACGGAAAACAGTTCGCACCCGTCCAGCCGCGCCAGGTTCTCGAGGGCGCGCGCGTCGAGGTTCAGGCTGGTGAAGGAGAGCAGGATCCATTTCTTGGCCGGATCGGCGCCGGTTTTTTCCGCCAGCATCCCTCTGCGGTTGATACCTGGCTTGGCCAGCAGCGGCAGGTCGATTTTCCTTGGAAACGCGGCCATCGGTTCGGCGAAGGGTTGGCGCAGGAGCAGGTTGGTTTGCGCATAGACGGCGCGGAATTTTTCGGCGTAGCGCTGCCAGCGGGAGTCGAGGTCCGCAAAGTCGGCGTAGATCCAGTCCCAGCCAAAATTGCTCGTCGCAATGTTCGGAATGCCCGCCTGCTGCGCGGCGGCCAGCGGAATGGCCGGAATATCGGCAACCACCACGCCGATCGCTTCCCGCCGCAAGAATTCCACCTCCTGGGCGATGAGTTCTATTTCCCGCGCATAGAGCGTTTCGATGGTTTGGAGCGAGGCGTCGAGGTCGACCTGGATGGAATCCCGCTGGATAAGGCCGACGTCGAACGCGCCCGGACGGACCTCGATGGAGTCCGGCAGGCGGCTGGCCATGAAGTCGGCGGGCAGGTCGGTCTTGACGATGATGGGCGTTTCGGGCGCGGCCACGCGCAGCGCGTTGAGGATATCGCACGAGCGGGTACCGTGGCCGTAGCCGTGGGCGGTGACGTAGTAGGCGATCTTTTTCATGTGAGCACAATGCCGAGGGCGAGGGCGAAGGCCATGCCCAGCGTGAAGCCGAGTTTCAGGAAGAGCACGCCGATGCGCGCGATGACCGCGCCGGTCGCGACGTGGAGGGCGTGGTCGGTCTCTTTTACCTTCGCGTGTTCAACCAGGAACGCACCGCCAAAACTTCCGGCAATCATGCCGAGCAGGGGGCCCACGACGGGAACGGGAATGAAGCCGCCCAGCACCATCCCGAGCAACCCGCCACCAACTGCCGCCCAGCCTGCCGCCTTCGATCCTTTCCGCCGGTCGATGCCCCATGCGGCGGCAAAGGCCTCGGCAAGTTCCACCGCAATGCAGAGCAGGAGGAAAACCACCAGCGTGCCAATGCCGGGAAAGCCGGGCCAGCGGTGCCACGAAACCAAACCGGCGGCGGCGAGCACCAACCAGGTTCCGGAGAGCGACAGGCAGGAGAGCAGGAATCCAGCCACGCAGAGGAGGGCGGCGATCGAATAGACGCCAAACGACCCCAGGGCATGCCAGTCGATCTCCATGGCCTAGCCTTGGGACGCGGTCCACTGCGCGAGCAACCGCGCCCCGAAGAGCGTG
>JBGSLE010000069.1:0-4001 GCA_041740875.1 Pontiella sp.
GCGTGCGAGGTCATGCCGCCCGTGGAGGTCAGCACGCCTTGCGCCGCCCACATGCCGCCGACGTCTTCGGGGCTGGTTTCGTGGCGTACGAGCACCACCTTGGCGGCTGGATCCTTCTTGACCTCCGCCTCGGCGATATGCGCCTCAAAGACGATACGTCCGACGGCCGCGCCCGGGCCCGCCGGGAGGCCGGTGGTGATCGGCTTCGCCTTTTTCTCGGCCGCGATGTCGAAAACCGGGAAGAGCAGCTGTTCGAGGTCGTCGCCCGAAACGGTCATCAACGCTTCCTTGGGCGTCAGGATCTTGGGCTGGCTTTCACCGGTGTAGACATCCTTGCCGGTCGCCATTTCGACGGCCCAGCGGATGCCGGCCAGGCCGGTGCGCTTGGCGTTGCGGGTCTGGAGCATGAAGAGCTTACCTTCCTGCACGGTGAACTCGACGTCCTGCGGATACTTGTAGTGCTTTTCGAGGCGCGCCATGATCTTCTGGAGGTCGGCATAGGCCTTTTTCCACACCTTGGACTCCTCGTTCGGCATGTCGTCGAGGCGCTTCGGCGTGCGGATGCCGGCGACGACGTCTTCGCCCTGGGCGTTGATGAGGTATTCGCCCATCGGCTTGCTGTGGCCGGTGCCGCCGTCGCGGGTGAAGGCCACGCCGGTGCCGGATTCCTGCCCCATGTTGCCGAAGACCATCGTGCAGACGTTCACGGCGGTGCCGAGCAGGCCGTTGATCTTGTTGATCTGGCGGTATTTTTCGGCGCGCTCGGAATTCCACGACCCGAACACGGCGCGGATGGAAAGGTCGAGCTGCTCCATCGGATCCTGCGGGAAGGGCTTCTTGACCTTTTTCTGGTAGACCTTCTTGTAGGTGTCGACCAGCTCCTTGAGCTGTTCGGCGGTGAGGTCGGTGTCTTCCTTCGCCTTGAATTTTTTCTTGATCGCTTCGAGTTCGATTTCGAAATCGTGGTGGGTCAGGCCGGTGTAGGGGCCCATGACGACGTCGCCGAACATGTCGATGAAGCGGCGGTAGCAGTCCCAGCCGGTGCGGGCGTTGCCGCACTGCTCGATGAAGCCGATGACCGACTGATCGGTCAGGCCGAGGTTGAGCACGGTATCCATCATGCCGGGCATGGAGGCGGCGGCGCCGGAGCGTACGGAGACGAGCAGCGGATCCTTGGGATCGCCGAGCTTCTTGCCCATGTTGTCTTCGAGCTTCTTGAGCTGCGCCTTGAGCTGCACTTCCATCTCTTCCGGATACTTGCCGCCGGTCTTCGAGTAGTAGGCGCAGGCCTCGGTCGAAATCGTGATGCCGGGGGGCACCGGCAATCCGGCATTGGCCATTTCCGCCAGGTTGGCGCCCTTGCCGCCGAGGATTGCCTTCATGCTGCTATCGCCTTCCGTGAGTTCCTTTGAAACCCCGTAGAAGTAGACGTATTGTTTCTGAGCCATTTCTTTTTCTCCTTGGTTTGAAAAACCTCTCCGTGCAAAAAACGGGCTATATTTAGCAGAGCTTCAAACAGAGTCAAGGCCACCGAAGGTATAATAATGGCCAACCCCGTTTTTTGCCGCCGGCGGCGGGGCGTCCACGAAAATGATCGAGAAAAACATATCGCGGCCAAGGCCGGATTGGCTATGTTGCGGCCATGCATGAAAGACGGCCCACGCGCATCCCGAACGGCTTCACCCTCGCCGAACTTTTGGTGGTTCTCGCCATCGTCGGCATCCTCGTCGCCATCGCCCTCCCTGCGCTCACGTCGATCACCGGCGAATCCAAGCTCGACGCGGCGGCCAACGCCGTCCACTCCGCCGCCAAGCTGGCGCGGCAGCATGCCATCGCCCACGACCAGCCGACCTACCTCGTCTTCCACGACGACCAAAGCACCGCCGACCCCAACCTCGCCTACCGCGCCTACGCCGTCTTCACCATCAACATCCACACCAACGTCCTCCCCGTTCCCCAAAGCGCCGGCGAATTCCTCACCGGCTGGGAAACCTTGCCGGCCGGGGTGGTTTTCGATGCCGTGTCCGACCCCGCCGACAACCTCTTCGTCATCAACGAGGGGGCCGGATGGAACGGGGCGCTCAGCGAGCGGAACGAACTCCGGATCGGAAACACAACCCATGTCGTCGCCGGATTTTCCCCCAAGGGCGAAACCACCACATCCACCTATTGGACGCGACGGCTCCTGCTGACCGAGGGCTTTTACGATAACGGCACCATCGTCCCGGCAAAGAAAACGGGCAAGGAGATCAAAATCGACATGCACGGAAGAAGCATCATCGTGGATATCCTCTACACCGACGGCAACCCGGAGGAGATCGCCCGATGAAACGCGGCTTCACCCTCATCGAGATCATGCTGGCGCTGCTGGTGGTGACGGTTGGGATCGTGGCAATGGTCGGGCTGCTGAGCAACTCGCTTGACAGCTCCGCAAAATCGCACGACGACCTCCATGCCGTGGCCTTTGCCGATCTGGTGTTGAACTATTTCCACTCCGTCACCAACTGGAGCGAAATCCCGCCCGCCGGCCCGTGGACGGTACCCGGCTACGAAGGCGGAACGGTCAACCTGAACGATGGCCGCTTCACCGGCCAATCGGGCGAGGGCGAATACACCCTCACCTATGCCTTCACCGCCGCAAGCCCCTCGCCCAGCCTCAAGGAGCTGACCCTCAAAGTCTGGCCCGGATTCGGCACGAACGGCCTGCCGCGCACCTTCCACACGGAAATTTACAACTGGGCAAAAAACCGATGAAAAAACGGATCAACGCTTCTTCATCACGCCTCATGCGTCACGCCTCACGTGCCGGCTTCACGCTGCTCGAAATCGTCGTCTCCATCACCCTGCTGGCGCTGATGGCCCTGCTGCTCGCGCGCGTCTTCTCCGAAAGCGACCGCGCCGTCCGGCAGGGCAAGGACCAGGCTTCGCTTGACGAAACCGCGCGCCTGCTGCTCGACCTCATCGAACAGGATGTCAGCCAAGCGCTCGTCCGCACCAACGTCGCCTTCCGCGTCGGAACCACGACCGATCCCAACGACACGCTCTACTTCATCTCCACCGGCATGCGCCGCCAGCATGAGAGGATCCCCCGCGACACCGCGCCCATGCGCATCTACGCCAAAAACGGCGGCACCGGCTGGTCCCGCTCCTTGGCCGTTCAATCGCCTGGGAATGCCTCGGGAGGCAGCTTGGCCACGCTGAAGAATCTTGCCCAATACTCTGATTATTACTTCAAAAACATGGATGAGGCGCTGCCCGATTTTGGCGGAGCCACCGGTATGGTCGAAGGGGAATACACCGAACAACTTGGCAGCACGCTGGAAGACCACGCGGTACTGACCCTCCTCGAATTCACCGTCAACGGCGACCCAAGCTGGCCCAGCAATCCCACCGGACCGCCCGACCCCGCCAACATGCCGCGTTTCGTCGATGTGGCCATCGGCCTGGTTTCCTCCGCCGAGATGAATACGGCCATACGCAAAAACGCACCGCAGCACTATCTCGACCGGGAACAGGTCTTCACCCGCCGCATCTTCATGCGCAACACCGGAACCGGCCCATTGGCGTTTTAAAATGAATGCACCCTGCACAACCCAAAAAAGCGGCGCGGCGCTGGTCATCGTGCTCGGCTTCCTTGCGATTTTGACTGTCCTGGTCATCGCCTTCACCGCCCAGACCCGCACCGAGCGGCTGGCCGGACGGGCCTATCTCGATGCCGCGCAGACCCGGCACCTGCTCCATACCGCCCTCGCCCGCGCCATGGAGGATATCGGAGCCGAAACCGGCACCAACTATCCCTCATTTCTGGCGCTGGAATCACAAGGCGACCCCAGCGAATTTATCGCCGATACCATCCGCTTCGATGTGGAGGAGGACTATCTTCCCCTAGGCAATGCCGCAATCTCGGACGCCTATGAAGCCGCGCTCGCCCAAGCCGAATGGCAGACCATCACCGCCGGGACCAGCGCTGTCGGACGCGTCGGCTACATCGTCGTCAACAC
>JBGSLE010000070.1:0-5045 GCA_041740875.1 Pontiella sp.
GATGCCGAGCCCGCGCGCCTTTTCGATGGCGGCGGTCAGCACCAGCGGTTCGGCGATGCCGAAGGCGCAGGGGCAGGAAATCACGAGCACGCTCAGCAGGCGCACGGCCGCCTGTTCGCTATCGCCCCACAGCAGGTTGGCGAAGAAGACCAGCGCGCCCACGACGAAGACGATCGGGACGAACACCTGGCTAATCTTGTCGCCCACCGAAAGCTGCTCCTTGCGGGTGTTGAACGCCTCGATCGTGCTTTCGACGATTTTCTTGATGAGGTTGCTCTGCCCGGAGGCCGGCACGGAAAGGCTGGCCGTGGCGGAAAGCAGCTTGGCGCCGGCCCCGACATAGTGCCCCTGCTCCAGCGCCACGCCGCGCGACTCCCCGGTAATCAGGCTAAAGTCGAATTCGGCCGGTTGCATCAGGATGCCGTCGGTCGGAACGATTTCATCGCGCAGCACCAAAAATTCCTGGCCCGGCCCGAGTGCCTCGACCGCGGCAAAGTCGTCCCCGGAGAGCCGCACCTTCTTAGGCAATTGCCACGCCAGCGAACCGACGCGGCGGCTGAGCTTGCGGTAAAAACTGCCCGAGATCAGGTTTCCGGTCTCCACCAGCATCAGCAGCAGGGCGACGACATCGAAATAGATCAGGTGGAAATCCCCGACGAGCAGGGAATAGATGGAATAGCACCAGGCCGCCACCGAAGAGATGAAGACCAGGCTCTCCATGCGGAACTGGCGCATCACGATCTGCCGCCAGCCCATCTTCATCGTCGTGCGGGCGGCGTAGAGCGGAACCAGCGTGCCGAAGATTCCCAGCAGGACCGAGCAGACCAGCTGCATGGCGAACGGAACCTCCCACGTCTCGGCGGAAAAGACCACGAAGGAGATCATCATGTTGTTGAGCGCGAAAAACCAACCGGCACCGAAGCGGAAATAGTCGAACCCGCCGCGCTGCGATTCGTCGCCTTCGTAAAAGCTGTAGCCAAGCCGTTCGATGTTTTTGGCGATGTCGTCCTTGCCGATCTTCATCGGGTCGTAGGACAGCGTGCAGGTTTCGGCGATAAAGTTGAGGTTGACGTTCCCCACCCCGGACAGCTTGCCGAGGCTATTGTGAACCAGCCACGAGCAGGCGGGGCAGACCATCCCGCCCACCAGGAAGCAGAGCTCTTGCCCGTTCAGGATTTCGGTTTTGGACGACTCCGCCGCGCCGCCGCCCGGGAACACCCCTTCGAGCAGTTGGACGATGCGCTCGTCGCGCGCCGACCCTTCGAGCCCCATCTTGCCGACGATGGTGTGGACCGCCGCGCAACCCGGGCAGCAAAAATCGCCCTCTCCGCCGGGAACGCTTCGGTTGCAGACGATACAGCGGTCGGCCATGGCTATTCCACCGACATCAGTTTGCTCGCAAACAAAACCAGGTAGGCGACGCCGATCGCCAGGCAGATCCACGGGAACGCCTTCTCGAAGCGCGCGCCCCATTTCTTGTCGACCAGCTGGCCCAGCGAGATGCCGAGCTGCATGAAAAAGGTCTGGGTGAGGACAAACGCCAGCATGAACGCGCCGCCGAGATACCACCGCCCCGTGCCGACCGCCATCGCGAAGGCGGCGTAGAGCATGCCGCAGGGAATCAGGGAGGTGCAGGCGCCGCCCACCGCCAGCTTGCCCGTTCCGCCGCTGAAAAAGCGCGAAAGCCAGCTGCTTTTCGGCGCCTTGAGCCCCTTTTTGCGGAAGGCGTAGATCGCGATGAAGAACATCATCACGCCCGGAAAGAGCAGCGACAACAGCGCCCCGCGCAGCGGGTGCTGGCCGGTTTGGCAGCAAAAGTGCGCCGGACCGATATCGATGAATTCGCCGAACGCGCCAAACAGCAGGCCGGCCAGCGTGTAGCCGACGATGCGCCCCAGGTTGAAGAGCGATAGCGCCTGGAGGCTTTTTTCGCGGTGCAGGGCGCAAACGGAGACGTGCAGGGGGCCGCACATCGCATAGCAATGCGGAATGGCGACCCACCCAAGGGCGGAACCGGCGATGAGGGCTGCGATGAGTTCCTTCATGATTCGCGCAAAACCCTATCATCATTTCCATGAAATACAATCCCGGCCGCCCGCGAATCTGCCAGTTGTTCCGCCCGGCGTCATGCCGCTGTATCGCTGGCCGGGAAACAAACCCCTCCTGTTGACATACGGCACTACCTGCTTTAGCTTGGCCGCTTAAGTGGCAGCACGGGAGTATTGAAATGAAGAAGACCACTTTACAACTTGATGAAGAAGAACTCCAGATCCTCGGCGATTTTGAACGGGGAGAGTTCGAAAGCCTCCGCAATTCCGAAGCAGAGAAGCTCCAGTTGGAAGAGACTGCGCGCCGCACGTTGCAGAAGGACAAGCGGATCAACATCCGCATATCCTCCCGCGATCTCGAGCGTTTGCAAATGCAGGCGGCCCGCGAAGGAGTCCCCTACCAGACCTATATCGCGAGTTCGCTTCACAAGCTCGTCGCGGGGCGATTGAAAGAGACGGTCTAATGCGGGATTTTTGACTGCCGGTTTTCGGGTCTGCGACGATCGGCAGCGGCCCGGTTTCCATCCAACCGGGCCGCCCCCAGCAAAAACCGCTCCGGGAATCTGGTGTTTATTTCGCCAGCTTGAGCGCCTCGACCTGGCCTTGGCGGGCGTAGTCGGCCGCTTCGGCCAGGATGCGGGCGGCTTCCTGCGGGGCGTGGAAGCCCATCGAGTTTTCGGCGGCGATATAGTCGAGCCGCCACTGCGCCTTGCGCTGGAATTCGAGCGCGGGCTTTAGCTGTGCTTCCGTCGCGCCGGCCGCCTTGGCGGCGTTGACGGCGTCGAGCAGATCCATCAGCGCGGTGCCGCCGCGCTGGAGCAGGTCGAAATTCTTCTGCTGGATGGAATCGACGCGCGCCAGGATTTCCTGCTCCGAAATGTGGTGGCAGGTCTGGCAGGCGCGGTTGACGTTGAGCAGCGGACTGCGCACCCAGTGGTCGGAAACCTTGCTTGCGCCGTCGCGCTGGTAGGGCATGTGGCAGTCGGCGCAGGAGACGCCGCTGCGGGCGTGGATGCCTTGGCTCCAGAGTTCGAATTCCGGGTGCTGGGCCTTGAGGATTTCCGCGCCGGACTCCGTGTGCTTGTAGTCATAGAAGCGGGAACCATCGGGCAATTTGGTTTCGTTCCAGTATTGCTCAAGGTTGTCCATCTTCAGGCCGTTGCCCCACGGGAAGGTGAGCGGCATGGCGCTGGAGCAGTAGTATTCGACGTGGCACTGGCCGCAGACGAAGGAGCGCATTTCGTTGCGGGTGGCGTCTTCGTTCGGATCGAAGGGCTGGGCGCGCGAGCCCTGGCGCCAGACATCGATCGAAGGAATGGCCGGCACGGGCGCGTCCGAGGCCGCGAGCTTCTGGATGCCCTCGATGAAGCCCGGGCGGCTGACGCGCAGCTTCATCGATTCGGGGTCGTGGCAATCGACGCAGGAGACAGAGTGGGCGTGGCCCATGTCGTGTACCATCTTGTTGAGTTCGGCGTAGGGCATGGCGTGGGTCTTCTTCAATCCGGCCAGCGCGTCGCCGTCGCCGAGCGCGCGGTAAACCGGCATGATCGAGGCGTGGCAGTGCATGCAGGAACCGGACTGCGGCTTGGTCAGGCGTTCGGTCTGCTCCTGGTCGGCGAGCATGTAGGCGTGGCCGCGGCGGTCGCGGTAGTCGATGGAAAAGGCGTAGCCGAGGAACATGCGCTTGAGCCAGGGGTCGCGCTCGATCTTCTCTTCCGGCAGCGCTTCGCTGCCGCCGTGGCCGCCGAAACGGGTGCGGGTGGCGAGCGCGGTGCGCTTGTAGGAGTCGTACTGCTTCGGCCAGTTCTTGCCCCAGACGGCCGGATCGGTGGTGTCTTCCGTCACTTCGACCAGGCGGACATAGGGATTTTCGGCTTCGCGCTTACGCTCGAAAATATTGACCAGCAAGGCGCTGATGGCGAGGGCGGCGACCGCCGTGGCGATGACGAGGGCCAGGAGGATTCCCGCACCCACTGATTTTTTCTTTATTTCGCTCATGTTAGTCCCTTTCCCTTTCTTCTCCCCGGTCCGCTCCGCCGATGCTTGTCGGCAACGTGCCATGGCCCGCCGAGGCGTGGCAATGGATGCAGCTGACGGCATCCGGGTTGGTGATGTCTCTCCTGAAAAGCTCGTGGACCATGTCCTCGTGGCATTCGACGCAGTTGTGCTGCAAAATGCGGCGGTTCTTGGCTTTGATCATGATCGGCTCGTGGAAATCCTGGAGGGTGAAGCCCTTGGAGTGGTTGTAGCCGTTTTCGGCCTTGGCGATGTATTTGGCCACGAAGGTGTGCGGCAGGTGGCAATCGACGCAGGTGGCCACGGTGTGGTGGCTGGATTTCTGCCACGAATCGTACTGCGGCGTCATGATGTGGCAGTTGACGCATGCCTTGGGATCGGCGCTGAAGTAGGAAAAACCCTCGGCATATTTGAAGGTGAACGCCCCGGTGCCGATCAACACCCCCAGCAAGACGGCCAACACGATTGCCCTTTTGTTCATTCTCCACTCCCCTGCGCCCATCCCTGCGGACGGCAACGCATACCCAAGTATTGCTCTAACCATTCACGGGTTTTGAACATGACCGATCAACCCCGCCTCTGGAAGCCGTTTTTCCGACTAATTCCCGGCGCGGCGGATTAGCAAGGGATGGCTCGGCAGCCGCAGTTTTTTCCGGCACCGCTTTCCGCTGCGCGGTTAAGCGGTACTACACCCCAGACACCGCTTTCCGCTGCGCGGTTAAGCGGTACTACACCCAGTCCGCGCTGTTCTTCCTGCCGTCCTATCGCAGTTTTAGCGGTGTAGGACCACCTACCCGCAGGGAGGCGGTGGCCAGGCGATCCAATTCCCGGCTTGCCTCGCGCCGCCCCGGCCGGTACGAAAACCGACCCTTCCGCCGGATGGAGACGATGGAAAAAACGCCGACAACCTATTGGGTCGCCGTGCTGGGCTGCAAGGTCAACCAGTACGACGCCCGGCAGATCGAGGAGCTGCTCGAACGC
>JBGSLE010000071.1:0-8883 GCA_041740875.1 Pontiella sp.
AGAACCCTTTACGCGGAGAGCTTGAAAAAGTCGCGACTTCTCAGAAAAACGAGCAAAAATGCGTCAAGGATAAAATTCGATAAAAATCACTTTTTTTGAGAGAGCGGGGTAGCGAAAAAAGTGGCCTGCTGAATAGTTACATTTTTCATTTATTTATTCGAACAGTTGATTAGGCAGAAACGGCTTCTGCCTATCACGAGAAATCCGGTGTTAGGCAGAAGATCCTGTCTTCATCCATGGGGTCAGTCCCGTAGGCTAGTAATCTGGAACAGGAACCGGCCTGCGCATCGTACCCTTTTGCCTTTCCCGCTCGATTCTGCCGCTTCCTGCGGCGACGCCGAACCGCGCCAGAAAAACAGGTAGAGGTTAGCCGTATTTTCCGGTGGAATGGAACTCTTTTGAGGCGTTTTTTTTAGGGCGTCGCGTCTACGTTGGCCAACGGTCGGGCGCGATTCGGTTCTTGGTAGGGACGGCTGTCCCCAGCCCTCCGCGGCGGAGTGGGACACTCCGCCCTACCCGGCGCAGCGCGGCATCACAACGTTGCTTGCCCTAGCCTGAATTATTCACTCAACAGATCCGTTCGAAGAATATTCAACCTGAATTCGGAAATGGGGTAACCACGAAATACACCAAACACACGAAAAAAGAGGGGATAAGAAGATCTTTCTCCTGAAACTCCTCTCACCGGGTAGGTACGTGAATAACACCAGCCCAAGGCATGCGCAATGTACTGATATAGCGACATTTGCGTTTCGTGTATTTCGTGTGTTTCGTGGTTCATCTCCGTTTTTAGGTTCAACGCAAAGTTGCCGAGTTGTCAAAGTTCGCAGGGCAGTACCTTTGCGCTCCTTGGCGTGCTTTAGCATCTTTGCGTTGAGGTAGTTCCCTCGTTCTCTCCGGTTTTTATGAATAGATCAGGCTAGTTCGACTGCTTTTGTCTTTTCTTCGTTTTGTCCGATGCGGGGAGGGATTCAAGATAAGGTCGCAGCCATGCCGGAGGGTTGGCATTTTCCTTTTCCCCGAACACCAGCAGCGGCTGGTCGGGAATCTTGAGGTGTGGCTCCGGCGGTCGGCGTTCCGCCGCCAGTTGCAGGATGCGTTCATGCAACCGCCGATAGATCTCCGGATGCGCGCCCGCCAGGTCGGTCGTTTCAGCCGGATCCGCTTCGATATTGTAGAGCTCCTTGCCGATCAGCTTCCATGCCCCCTGGCGGATGGCCATCGCTCCGGTTTCCACGTCGTCGCCGGGCAGGGAATGCACCGCCTCGGTGCGCGGCGATGGTTTCCCGAGCGTGATGGCCTCCCAGACATCCATGCCATCCAGCGGCAGCTGCTGGTCCAGCGAGCCGCCCGCCAGTTTGAGCAGCGTCGGGTAGAGATCCACGACATGCACGATGCCTTCCACCGTGCCTCCCGCCGGAACGCGGGCCGGCCAGTGGAAAATACACGGCACGCGCACGCCGCCTTCGTAGGTCTCGCCCTTGCCGCCCCGGAAGGGGGGATTCTCCCCGCGTCCGCCGTTGTCATTGAAGAAGACAACCAGTGTGTTTTCGCGCACCCCCTTGGCCTGCAGGGCCGCCAGTATCCGGCCGACCGCCGTGTCCATGGATTCGAGCATGGCCGACTTGATGACCATGAGTGGCCGCGTTTCTTGCGCACGGTTTTTTTCCCTCAGCTCCGGCGGGGGCTCGTCGGGCCCGTGGACGGCGTTGAACGCGATGTAATAGAAGAAGGGCCGGTCCGATGTGCGGGCCGCAATCAATTGCTCGGCCTCGCGCGCCAGCAGATCCGTGGTGTACCCGTCTTCGCGAACGGTTTCGCCGTTGCGATGCCAGTCATAGCACCGATCGCGGTCCTTGCCGTAATAGGAGACGAGTGCGCCGTAGAGGCCATAGTGGTGATCAAAGCCGCGCTGGAGCGGCAACTGGCGCTGATACCAGTTCCCCAGATGCCATTTGCCGATGAGCGCGGTGTCGTAGCCCGTGCTCTTGAGGGCTTCGGCGAGGGTCCGTTCATCCGGCAGCATGCCCGCCGTGTCGTTGCCGTGCGACCGCTCCTCCATGCCGTTGCGAAACGGATAGCGGCCGGTAAGAAACGCCGCCCGCGTCGGCGAGCAGACCGCATGCACATAGAACTGGTTGAGCCGGGTTCCTTCGCGGGCCAGGCGATCCAGGTTGGGCGTTGCGGCGCGCCCGCCATTGAAGCCCGGCAGTTTCCAGTGCATGTCGTCGACCAGAATCACCACGATGTTGGGCCTGGTCGGCGCGGCCTGCTTGTCGGCGGCGTGCAGCGGCGCCAGCAGCAGGAGGGTGAGCGTCAGGAGGGTGTGTTTCATCGGTTTCTCCGGTTTTAGTCCCTCTCTATCCAAATCCCATCATGTTTACGACGCATTTTTTATCACAAAGGTCCTAGCGCAGCATAGCCGCAACCAAATGGAGAACGCCGGATTTTTAACAGAAGGGCGCCATGGAACGCAGTGGAATCATAATTTGCGTAGCAAATAATGAGCGAAGCGAATGGTTCAAGGCCGCGAAGACGGAATTCATTGCCTTTGTGAGCTTTGCGACCTTGGTGTTGAGAAATCTTGTCTGGAAAACAAGAAATCGGTGGATAGTAGTACAAAGGAAGCAAAGGCATGCACGTACTCCTCTTCGTTTTCTTGGCGGCCTTCTGTCTAAATTTTGTTCCGGCTCAGCCGGGTTGGGATAAAGCCGCCGACAGGACTTTTTCGGCCGCTTCCCGGGAGCCGCCACACGAGCCACGGATGCTAAGCGCCGGCTCGATGATGCGGTGGCGGACGGCGGGCGGTTTGCCGGCGATGATGTCGGCGAGCATGTCGAGCGCCTCGCTGAAGACCAGCGCCGTGGGCTGATAGAGGGCGGTCAGGGTCGGGTTGCAGATCTGGCACTCAAACCGATCCCCCAGGCAGATCACGGAGACATCGCCGGGAACCGCGACTCCCATCGACTGGATGTCGGTGACAAACCGGTACGCGGTGATGGTGTCGCCGAAGACCAATCCATCGACCTGCCCGCCGTTGTGCGACAGGATCTTGCTTGCAATCTCCTTCGGCGCCTGGCCGTGCAGGCTGTAGGTGAAGTCCAGGCAGGGGATCGCCGCCAAGCCGGCATCCTCCATGGCCCGTTCATAGGCCCGGATGCGCTGGCGGTTGATGGGGATCGCGTGCGACTCGGGGACGACCAGCCTGATTTTTTTCCGGCCGAGCCCCAGGAGGTACTGCACGGCCTGGCGGGCGGTCTGTTCGTTGTCGCCGCCGACGCAGTAGAAATCCGGGTGGTCGGTCAGGATGGTATCGAAGACGATCGGGAATTTTTTCCCGACAATATCCAGGTAGGTGGAGGATTCCGAGAGGGCGGGCGACGAATAGACAATCCCATCGACCAGATCCATCTTGAAGTCGATCGGGTCGAACGGCTTGCCGGGCCGCCGGAAGTGGAAGACGGTATCGATCTCGCGGTGGCGCTCCTCCAGCGCGGTCAGCATGATCATGCTGCAGCCGCTTAGGAAGCTGAGAATCGGCTGGTAATCGTAGACGTGGCGCAACCATTCCGGATTCCAGACCTCCGGGGAAGGCAGCGAAAAGTTGATCAGTCCGGTCCGCCCCTCCTTTAGCAGCTGCGGCAGTCGGGACGGCATGTGCCCCATCCGCTCGGCCGCTTCGAGGACGCGGGCGCGGGTTTCCGGCGCGATCGGCCGGTTGTGCTTGTTGCCCGAGAGGATGCGGGAAACCGTCGCCGTGCTTACCCCGCATTCTTCGGCGACCTTGATCAATGTAACGCGTTTACTCTTCTGGATCATGTGGCGCATCGAACCACGAAAGGCGCACCACCACAATCAAAAGAGGGCTGTATTGTCCGTTTCCTTCAACCAACTGCGGATCCGCCCGTACAGCTCTTTCATGAGCGGGGCATATTCGGGGTTTTGGGCAAGGTTTTGCTCCTCGTGCGGATCCGCTTCGAGGTCGAACAGGTTCGGGTCGCACTCGGCCTCCGGCAGCAGGGCGTATTTGTAGGCGACCGTGCAATCGAAGCGGTATTTCCCGTTGAAGACCCCGGCCCGCCGGTAGTCGCCGATTTCAATGATGCCAAACACCGCCTCCGGCGCCGACGAGGTGAAGACGTTGCGGCCCCGCATCCCCTCGGCCAACGGCACGCCGCACAACGCGGTGATGGTGGCCCCGAAATCGAGCAACTCGCACAGCTGCGCATCGGTCTTCCCTTCGGGGATGAGCCCGGGGCAGGAAAAGACAAACGGCACGCGCCAGACCTCGCGGTCGTAGGTGCCCTTTTCGCAAAGCCCGGCCTCGCCCAGGCTGCGCCCGTGGTCCGCGTTGAAGGCAACGATGGTGCCATCGAGCAACCCGAGCCGCTCCAGCTCCTGCACCAGACGCCCCACCTGGTTGTCGACATGGGCGCAAAGGCCGTAGTAATCCGCCGCGCACTGCCGCCATGTTTTTTCGTCCAGCTTGAACCCGCCCTGGTAATCGGCAAACCACCGGTCGTAGGCCGAACGGGTTTCATAGGCCGCGCGGTTGACGGCCCGCGACGGCACCTCCTGCGGATCGTAGAGCCTGTCCCACGGCTCCGGCGCCAGCACCGGGGTGTGCGGCCAAATATAGGAAACGCGCAGGAGCCAAGGCTGATCGCCCTTTTGAAGCTCTTGCAGTTTATCCACGGCCAGATCGGTCAGGTACGTGGCCGGCGTTACGCCATAGTCGTGGTGGGGATAGATGCCGCCGATAATGATCGGATAGCGCTCGCCTTGACGGTTGACGACCCGGTATTCGCTCTCCTTCCCTTTGAACTCGCCGCGCAATTGGTAGTAGTCGGCGGCTTCGTGAAAGAGGTCGAACAGTTGGTTTTCCTGCCACGTCGGATGGTTGGGGGTGTGCCACTTGCCGAGGCTGACGGTGCGGTAGCCGGCGTCGGCCAGGCAATTCACCCAGGTTTTCTGGGCCGGATCAAGGTAGCCGTCCTTGAACTGCTTGACGTTTTCGTAGATGTCGAGCTCGGGGGGATATTTGCAGAAGAGCATGGAGCTGCGGCTGGGCACGCACACGGGGCTTTGGACATGGCATTCGGTAAACACCGTCCCCTTGGCTGCCAGTGCGTCGATCACCGGGGTCTTCGCCCACGCGGAACCGTAGCAGCCCAGCGAATCGGGGCGCTGCTCGTCGGTTTGGATCCAAAGGACATTGGGCCGCGTTCCGCCGGGGAACCGCCCCTCGGCCTTTTTCCAGAGTTTCACCCGGACGTCCGGCCGCGCGGCGTTCGCCTGCGAGGGCATCAAGGCCGCGGCGCCGATGGCGCCGACCAACGACGCGACAAAATTGCGCCGAGCTATTTCCATATTCCCATCCTTCATCATTCAATCTCCGCGACTCATTCGCCCTTGCCCTGAAAGCACTTCATCAGCTCCTCGACAAAGAAGTTGCCGCCGGCGGCCGTCGGGTGGTTGTAATGGTTGGCCAGCAGGGTCATGTAGGGAATGCCCTCTTTCCAGGATTGCTCCCAGCGCGCGGCGGCGTCCGCCAAGCCGAGGTTTCTCCGCTCGGCGAATTCGCGCAGGAAGGCGACATAGGGCCGCTGCTCGGCAGGCCGCAGGTTGCCCTCGTCGGTTTTCATCGCCCGCTGATGCGTGAAATGCGGCGTGATGAGGATGACCTCCGTCCCGATGGCCTGCAGTTCGTCGGCGATTTTGCCGTACGACCATTCCAGCTCCTGGGCGGTCAACTCCGTGTCGTTGACAAATTCAATGGTCACCAGATCGGGCTTTGCCGCCAGCACCCGGGCGAAGCTGCAAATATCCGCCGGACGTTTTTGCAGGCGCTCGTAGTTGCCATCGTGCAGCCATTGGATGGATTTGCTGCCCCCGAGGCTCAGGTTGTGCAAGTTGATTTGCTGCGGCGAAAACCGGGCCTGGAGTTGGGCGCGGAACCGCTCCACATAGGTATCGGCCGGATTGGGAATGTCCGCGCCGACGGTCACCGAATCGCCCAGGCAAACAATGGTCACCGCCTCCCCGTTTTCTAGTTTCCGGAGCGTCTTCGGAATCCTTCCGACCGTCGTGCCCGTGCGGACGCCCGCCTGGTCGGCATCCACGAAGAAGAGGTGTTCCGGTTTCAGTTCTTTGGCGTCATAGGGCCGGTAGACATTCAACAGGCGGATGCTTTCCGGGGATATGGCCGGAGGGGTGATTTCCGCCACGCCCGCCCGCCCCTGCACATATTCCGCCGAACCGTCCGGGTTCAGAATCACCGAATCCAAGCGGTGCACCCGGTATTGGTAGCTCGCATAGACGACATCCTTCTCGGTCAAATTGGTTTCCGGCCCCAGACCCAGCAACGCGAATGGCGGAGAGACCAGGTAATCCTTGCCCAGCCGCAACTCGGCCCCGCCTCCCTTTTCGCGGCGGAGAACCAAGGTCTCCTCGCACAGAGAGTTGATGGCGTTGATCGGGCCCGCGGCGCGGGGCCCCTGCAACTTGGTTCCTGTCCAAAACCCGGCTGGCTTATCGGGGGAAAGCTGCAATGGCTCGTCGACCACCATCTGGCGGGTATCGCTGCGGACAAAAAAGCGTCCGCCCTTCTTGATCTCCAGGGAACGGCCATTGACGACCCATTCCCCTTCCGGAACGGTTACGGATAAGGCGTCGACCTTTACGCCGGACGAAAGCGGCGCTGCAAAAGCACCGCCAGCGGACAACACCACCAACCCGATCAATCCCCATCTCTCCTGCCGAATCATCGCTTGCCTCCTATTCCTGAATTCACTCAAAACACTTCATCAGCTCCTGCACAAAAAACCGCGATCCGTTGGCCAGCCAGATCCCTGACGGCGCGGTCGCATCCTTAGTCCAACGTGAACGTTTCTACCCAGTCCACCTCTACGGACTCCGGGTTGGTTTTGAACACAAACCGGAATTGATCAATCGATCCGCTCCAGCCCGGGCGTCCGGCGCAGTCGAAGCGGCAGGTTTCCCACGCACCGCCTCCGATCGGAACCGGCGCGGTGGATTGCCATGCGGCGTCGCGCCCGTTTTTCCATTGCAGCAAGACGCTTGTCGCCTGCGCGGTTTTCAGGCGCATGCCGATCCCGCCGACTTTCGCGGCGTCGAGCCAGATCGGCGAAGGGCTGTCGAGCGCGGCTCCGTCGCCGGATGCCAAGGCATGCAGGCTTCCGCCGTCGATCCACGCATAGGCCATGAGCCAATTGGCGCGCAACCATAGGCCGCGCTTGTTCTCAAAATCCATTTTCAAGCCGCTGCTCCACTGGCGCGCGGCATTCAGCCGCTCCGCGTAGGGCGCTGCGTCCAGATGGAGGGGGCGCGTCTGCATGCGGTCGTAGGACACCTGGTCGGGCACCGGCACCTGATAGGTTTTCGGCGGGGTTTGCCCCAACACATTGAGCAAGGCGGATAGGTAGTCGAACCCATGTTCCTTGCCGGGTTCGATCACCGTCCCTTCGCCCCATTCATTCCAGGCCTCGACCAAGGCGAGCGGATGCTCCTTTTCCACATGGTCCGGCAGGGCCTGGGCCATGCTGCGAAACGCGGCCGGCGTGTTCCCGACCGTCACCGACGACTGCGCGCGGCGGGCTTCTCCCAAGCGAGGCAAATCGTCCCATCCCGCCCAGGCGGTCGGGATGAAAGACAAACCCTGCGCGTGTGCCTGCCGCTGGGCAAGGCCGAGCCACTCCACATAGCGCTGCACGATCCGGCCATAGTCGAACGCCATCCGGTCGGTTTGTTCCGGCAGGAGGTTCGCGAAGAGAAAACTGTAGGGCGCGACGGAATCGAACCCGGCCGCCGCATAGTCGGGCACCACCGGCGAATTGTTGACCGCAATGAAGTGGATGCCCTTAAACCCGCGCAGACGGACCGCCGCCTCCATCGCATCGAGGGCGGCCTTGGCCCCGGCCAGCCCGCCGTTGTCGTTGATCAGCGAAACCGGTTGGAAGACCATGAACACCGGCTCGCCGTCGATGGTGAGATAGTTTTTCCGGCTGAAATAGCGGTCGCACAGCGTGGCGGCCAGTTCCCGGAGCGTTTCCTGGGAATAGTCATAGGCACGGAAGGTTGTGCACGTGGGATCCTGGTTGCACCAATGGATGCAAAACTGCATCTGGTCGAAAAACCGGCTGTTCATCAGCCCCTCGTCGAGCGCTTCGTTGATCAACTCCTCGCCCTGGTTCCAGTACCAATCGACCGCGAACCAGGAAATGCCGTGACGCCGCGCCCAGGCGATATGCCAATCGGCCACTTCCGGGGAGCGCTCGTTGTAGTAGCCGAGCAGCGGCTCCATGGAACCCATGGCGCGCAGTCCGAGGCGCGAGCCATCGCCCCAGTCCAGCATGACCGGGAAATAATAGGCGCCCAGTTTTACCTTCATTTCCGGCAACTCCGGCAGCAGCAGCTTTTGGGAAGCGACGGTCAGCGGCTGCGCATCGCTTAGATCGACCGGCGTCGCCTGCGCGAACTCCACCGTTTTTCCGGCGGCTTTGGCCGTAGCCTTGACCGCGATTTGCGCCGTAGCCTTTTCAGGAACCCCTGTCAGCACGGCGACCCGCTCCTGAACCTCTCCGGCGCCCAGCGGGCTGCACGTCCAGGATCTATGGTCGACCGCCATGCCCGGCGGCACCTCCAGGCTGATTGCCAGATCGGACAAGCGCTCGTCGCCCGTATTCGTCAGATGGATCTTCAGGCCGGTGGCTGAACCGGGAACCGTTTTTTCCGCAAACAGATGGATCGCCAAACCGGCCCCGACCGCCGGAGCCGGCACGAATTCAAGCCGGGTGAACAAGGCCGCGTTGCGCTCGCCGGTACCCATTTCAACGCCGGCCTTGACCTGCGCGGCCACGGCGC
>JBGSLE010000072.1:0-1995 GCA_041740875.1 Pontiella sp.
CCGGCCAGCTCCTCGATGTAGGCCTTGTTTTCGGGCGGGGCGACCACCACGAGGTGGTTGGCGGAATAGTCGATGTGGAAGCGGGCCATGTACAGCGCCGCGTTGGCGCGGTAGCGCTGCGCGTGCAACAGCGCATTGTAGACGCTCGCCACGTTGCTGTTCTTGATCGAGAGGATGAACACTTCCGCCCGCTGCTGAGGGGGCTGGTCGAGCATTTCCACCACCACCGCCACCGAGTCGAGGTTGTGGGCGGTATCGAAGATCAGCAGGGCGTTGCGCCAGTTCAGGTTGAGGATGGAGGATTGCCCGTCAGCGGAGAGCATGTTGCGCACCTGGTAGTACATGGTGTCGGAATCCATGTGCTTGAGTTCGAAGATCCGACCGTAAACCTGCTGGATGCCCTGCGCGCCGGCTTCATCCGCCGCGTGCATGGAGGGCCCTTGGCGCAGCACCTGGGCCTGCGGCACGGCCCGGATGAACTTGCCGTCCTGCTCCACCAGCATGATGCCGTTGAGGCTGAGCAGGGTTTCGAGCGCCAGGATGGCTTCGTCGCGCCGGAGCGTGCCGGCACTCTTGAAGGTCAGGTCCGTCGCGGGCAGCTTGGCGGCGGGGATGATGACGCGGCCGCTGTAGGTTCCCAAAAGGTCGAGCACCTGCAGCATCGGCATCTTCGAAAGCACGATCGGGCCAACCTGGTCCTCCGCGCGGAGCGGATCAACCGGAACGGAGATGATCCGAACCGGCGGCGGGATTGCGGCGGAGGGGGCAGGGACAGGTTCCTGCGCAATGGCGGGGACAGGTTCCTGCGCAATGGCGGGGACAGGATCCTGCGCAATGGCGGGGGCAGGTTCCTGCGCAATGGCGGGGACAGGATCCTGCGCCATGGAGGTGGATGAGCCGATGGCGAGCGCCACCGCGGCAAGCAGGGCGCTGCGGCGTAGGCGATTTTTGGCGGTGTAGATGGGATGCTTATTCATGGGATTTCCTCAGTCTTAGGGTCTGCAAAAAGGGGTTCGGCGGCCGACGACTCGGCAGAGCCGTCACGGCTTAGCTGGTACGCAACAATGGTCAACCGGGCGTTCAGCAACCGGGGATCGGTCTTGTTGGCGGCAATCGAAAAATCCTCGGCGGTCGCATAGGGATGCCGGGTGCGCAGCTGGCGCTCGAATTCGATCAACTGGGCCAGCGGCACGTTCTTGATGGCGACCCGGAGGGTGTGCTGGAGGAAGATATCCCGTTTGACGGTGTCGGGCGCCCCCAGCTCGTGCTTCAGGCCGCCGGCGCGGGCCAGCGCATCGACCAGCGCCACCAGGCCGGGCGCGTCGAGGGTCGCTTTGGGATCGAGCAGCGATAGGCTTTCGTTTAGCTCGCGACCGAACCGGTCGGCATCGCCCAGCCAAACCGCCTGCTGGTCGAGTTCAAGCTGGGCCTTGCGCAACGCGCGGCCCGTCGCTTCCCAGCTCTTCAGCAGGAAGCTAAGCCAGATCAGGAAGCCGACCGCCACCAGCAGCGAGAGCATGGTTCTTTCCCGGGTGGAGATGCGCGCAAGCAGGCCAACAAGATTCATTGCACTTCCTCCGCTTTCAAGCCGGCCGCCGCCTCTTCCCGGAGGATGCGGACCTGCATCGTGAATTTAACGCCCTGCTTCGTGCTGTTGAGCTCCTTGACGTCGAGTTGCGAGCAGCGCCCCGATTTTTCGAGCGCCTCCCGGTATTGGTTGACGGCCGCGACACTGGGCGCTTCGCCGGAGAAGCCGAGACCGCCTGCCCGGTCGGCATAGGCCGAGGTGAACGAAACCGTTTCCGGGCGCACATCGTTGACGGCCATCAGCCAGTCGAAGACTTCGAGCGGCGCATCCGACACGCGGGCGGCGGAGCGGGCGAGCGCCTCCTGCTCCTGCAACGCCATGACGGCCGGTCGCTGGGCTTCGATCTGGGCGGCCATCGCAGCGGCCTGCCGACTGCGCCGAATGTGCAGATACTGGAGGGTGGCGAG
>JBGSLE010000073.1:0-2685 GCA_041740875.1 Pontiella sp.
CGCCCTCGACCGGCGCGCGGCGGCGCGCAGCCGCATCCTGCAATCGAAGGATCTGGTTTCCTGGACGAATGCCGTGCCGGAAATCCTCGGCAACCAGGGCGGGGGCAACTCGATCCAGCTGCGGGTGCGGCGAACGGCGGACGAGGAATCGCTCTTTTTCCGGCTGGAACTGCAAGCGCCGTAGCGCCTTACCGGATCTTGAAGGCCAGCATCGTCATGTCGTCGGACTGGCGGTTGTTGCCGGTGAAGGCCAAAACCGCTTGGCGGATGTTTTCGAGCAGGTCGTTGGCGGAGGCTTCGGCCAGGGTTTCGGCGACCCGGATGAGGTTTTCCTTGCCCCATTCGGCACCGGCGGAATTCATGGCTTCGGTAATGCCGTCGGTATAGGTGACGATGAGATCGCCGGGTTTGAGGTCGATGTTGCGGGTTTCGATGGCTTTGCCGAAAATCTCGTTGTCCACCAGTCCGATGGCCATGCCGCTGGTTTCGATCTGTTCGGCCTTGTGGGTGCCGTTCCGGATGATGATGGGGGCCTCGTGGCCGGCGCGCGCAAAACTGAGCAGGTGCGTTTCGAGGTTGAGCACCATGTAGAGCATGCTGATGAACATGTCGTCGGCCAGGTTGCTGGAGAGCGACTTGTTCAGGTTGCTGAGCATGGTGGCGGGATCGTAGACGTTTTCGGCGTTCTCGCGCATGAAGCCGCGGCAGACGGCCATCATGAGCGCCCCGCCGATGCCCTTGCCGCTGACGTCGGCGATGGCCAGACCGATATGCCGTTCGTCGATGGCGATGACGTCGTAGTAGTCGCCGCCGATCTCCATGGCGGGATGGGTGAGGGCGGCCAGCTCGACGGAGGGGTAGCTGGGCAGCTGCCGCGGCAGCAAGGAGTTTTGGATCTGCTGGGCGATCTGCATGTCCCGGTCCATCTGCCGCTTTTCTTCGAGGGTTTCCTGGATGCCGGCGTAGTGGATCGGCACCGAGGCCTGCGCGGCCAAGGCCTGGGCCAGGTTGAGGTCAGCCAAGGCAAAACGCCCGCCATTGGTGCGGTTGACCAAGGTCATGACGCCGATGCTGCGGTTGCCGAAGCGCATCGGGACGACCACCATGGTCCGGATCTTGAGGAACGGCAGCGTGATGCGGGGGATGCGGGAATCCAGTTCGGCGTCTTCGACGAGGATCGAGTTGCCGAGTACGGCGGCCTCGCCGATCAGCCCCTTGCCCAGCGGGATCGGGGTGTCGCGCACCATCTGGGCCAGGTGGAGGGTCGCGTCCTGTTCCAATCCGACCTGGTCCAAATTGATCTCGAACGGCGGGGGGAAGACGCCCGAGAGCGCGCGGGCTTCAAGCAGGGAGGTGCGCGGATTGACCATGTGAATGGCCCCCGATCCCGCCTTGCAGGTGCGCACGGCGTAGTGCAGCACCTTGGAAAGCAGGCTGTCCATGTCCACCGTGTCGGTGTCGGCAAACACCTCCCCGACGTTATGGACGAAGCCGATCGCGGCTTCCTTTTCCTGCAGGAGGACGTCGCGCTCGCGGCGCAGCCGGTTGCGGCGGCGGTAGCTTCCGTAGAGGGCGGTGCCGAGTAACGCGGGCAGGAGCAGGTCGAGAAACACGGTCAGCCAGAGGAGGAATCCATTCATTGGGCACCTACTGGCGGCTCAGGGTGCGGACATCGTCTTGCAGGAATTCCAGGACGGATTTGAATTTGTTGAAGTTGTCGGGGTTGATGCCGACCAGGGTTTCATGGGCTTCGAGCGTGGTTTTGGCCGCTTCCAGCTTGTCGGAAAAGTCGGGCTCCAGGGTTTGGGTGGTGGCGGCGCTTTTGTCGGCCAAGGTTTGCTCTTCGTCTGTGGCGGACATGGAATAGTCGACCACGCGATCCACCCCGAGGGTTACCAGGAGCTTGCGGTTTTTGTCGGAAAGGTTGATCAGTTTGAAGCCGAGTTCCGGCTTGCCCTTGATGAGGCAGGCAATGCCGGCCACCACGCCCATAAAGGTGCTATCCATGCCGGTGCAATCCGACATGTCGATCACAATCCGTGCTGCGGACTTGGTATTGATCACCTGGTGGATAAACTGCTTCATCGGAGGGCTAATCTTGAACGAGCCGCGCCCTTCCACCCGAATAACCGCCGTGTTGTCGATATACGCCGCAGTAAGGTTGTCGTTGTTGCTCGAACCCATGTTTTGAAACACCCCTCAGATTCACTCCGAATGCGGGGGATACTAGCACCGGGTCAACCGAGTTCAACGCGAATAGTTGGAAAAAGGAACGCGTGGGCACAATTCCGTTCTGTAGGGCAAGAAGCATGGGGAGAGAGCTGCTTAGGGCCCAAAAAGGCTGCGCCTCCTTCGAGCAACCTGTATCGGTAATCCGGCATTTACTTCGTTTTTTTGCGGGAATGCCCGGTACTGCCGATGCAATCGTTCCGCTTTTCGTAGGGCTGCTGCGGGGCGATATACAGCGCAATATATTCCGAACCGGGGTCGACCGGGATAACGACGGCGTGCTGGAAGCGGACTCCATGGATGTTGTTTGGGAGAACGCTCTTGAATACTCCGGAGGAAAGCGGATTGATTCGGAGTATGTCTATCCTGTTGAAAACGATGGCACCCGGCAGTTGATCCGCAAAACCGAAACCTTCCTGCCTGGCAGCGGCATCGGGGGGGCTATTGGATCGACTT
>JBGSLE010000074.1:0-20384 GCA_041740875.1 Pontiella sp.
TGCGGGCGGCCACCCCCGGCCCGTTCGCCCACGCGAAAACGGCCAACAGGAGCGAGACCGCGCCCCTGCGGGAACGCCTGATTGAATTCCTCCCCTGCCCGGCCGGAGCGTTTGTTCGTTGCATCCCACGCATGCTATTCCCCGCCTTTTGCTTTTGTCTTCTTGGCCTGTTTCAGCGGCTTGTCTGCTCCCACGATACTCCATTCGGCACCGCCTGCCACTAACGGGGCATCTTTGGTGGGAAGAGAGGCGGCAAGGCGTTTTTTCACCTGCTCATATTCGGGATTGTTGGCCAGATTGGTCCATTCGTTCGGATCCTTGGCGTGGGAGTAGAGTTCTTCGCTGCCGTCGTAGTAGCGGATATAGCGCCAATCGCGGTCGCGCACGGTATAGTTTCCGCGCCCCCAAGTGCAGATTGCCGGTTGAGCGATTGGCGTGGAAGGGTCCTTTAGTTGCGGCACTAAACTAAAGCCTTCCACGTAGTCCGGAGCTTGCTCTCCCGAGAGTTCGGCGAGTGTGCGATAGATATTGATCAACGACACGGCATCGACCACTTTGCGCCCCGTGGGAGCATTTTTGTCGCGCGCATCCCAAATGAGGAACGGCACGCGCGTCGACTCTTCCCACAACGTGAATTTGCTGAAATGACCTTTTTCGCCGAGCGTGAACCCATGGTCGGACCAGAGCACGACGACCGTGTTATCCGCATACGGGCTGGCCGCCAATTCATCAAGCACACGACCCACATTATAATCGGTCCAGGAAATACAGGCGAGATAGGCCCGGCGGATTGTATTCCAGGCATTATCTTTCTTTATGATGGCGTCATTATTGATCGTTGCCATGTTGGCTCCCACGGCCGGCAGATCGTCGAGGTCGTTCGGGTTAATGGGCGGTGCTTCGACGACTTCGGGATAAAGATCAAAGAACTGTTTGGGGCAAACACAAGGGATGTGGGGTTTGGTGAGACCGACCGCAAGAAAGAACGGTTTGTCGTGTCTTTGTTTCAATATCTCCACGCCATAGGACGCAAATTGATGATCCACATGATCTTCCATTGGATTGGTCATCGGACAATAGATTTGTTGGGGGTTGTCTCCCCTCTGATAGCCTGCGGCGAGATCCAGACTCGTTTTCTTTTTTATGGGGTCACGATAGTCCGTCCAATCTGCGGGGGCGTGAATTTGTCCATGGAAAATCTTACCGGAACCAAAGGTTTCGTAGCCGTTTTGGCGAAAAAATAGCGGCAAGCTGGTATAGGTTTTTATCGTCTCTTCCACGGGACCTTCTTCATAAAAGGCATACAGTCCCGATTTAAATGGCTCTACCCCATAAAGCAGCGCATTGCGGCTCGGGGAACAGCCCGGTGACGAACAATGCGCGTTGGTAAAGTTCACGCCCTTCTTCGCCAGCTTGTCCATATTCGGGGTGATGGCCTGCGGATGACCACCGAGGAAGCCCGTCCAGTCATTTAGGTCATCAATGGCGATAAACAGGATATTGGGTTTTTGTTCGGCCTGCGCTAGGGGGCGCGGCCAGTGCGGCGAGACATGCGGCTATTGCAATTTTCTTCATGGTCATTTCCCTGTGTGTGTTTTGCTCTTCAAACGTGCGGCGGCTTTTTTCTTTTCCTCCAAGACGAAGTCGCCAGCCCCCTCGGTATCGTGCGTTTCCTGCCGCCACTGTTCGAGCAACCGGCGATGCCGCGCCACCTCGGCCGCCAATTCGGGGTCGTTGATCCGATTTTTCAGTTCAAGGGAATCTTTTTCCATATCGAACAACTGCTCCCGGTTTTCCCCCTTGGCATAAACAATATATTTATAGCGATCCGTGCGCACCATCCGCGATTCAAAGTAGACGTTCACCTCGGCAAAAACCGCTTCGCGCCAGGGCACCTTTTTCCCTGCAACCACCGGACGCAAACTCCGACCGGAGGCGAATTTGGGGGCCGCGATGCCGGCATAGTCGAGCAGGGTCGGCATAATATCCAAGCCACTGACCAGATGCGTTTTGTCTACCGCAGAACGCCCGTTCGGCTCGGCAACAATTAGCGGAACTGCAACGGATTCTTCGTAGAGTTTCTGCTTCGTCACCATCTGATGCGAACCCATCATTTCGCCGTGGTCCGAAGTGAAAACAATGACGGTGTTTTGAGCCAGCCCGGTCCGGTCCAGCGCATCCAGTATCCGCCCGATCTGTTCATCGGCGATCTCCGTCAGCCGGTAGTAGACATGCAAATATTCGCTCCATTGCCGGTCGGTCCAATCGCGATTCGACCAGGTCGTCAGTAGTAGTGACGTAGGCAATGTTTCGGTGGCACGCGTATTCTTGCGCGGGGGTGGCAGCTTCGAGGGATCATCCGGCAACAACGCATGCAATGCCGGACTCCCTTCATATTCGCAGATGTCGTGCGGATTCATGATCGAGGCCACCAACAGGAACGGCTTCGCATGCGAACGCTGCAGAAAGGCGATCGCGGCATCCGCCGCCGCCGGGTCCGCCAACAACCCCTTTCCATCCGCCTTCTTCGGTCCGTTCGGATCGGGGCAGTCCATCGGCAGCACCTCGAATCCGGGGACATTATTTTTCCCCCATTCGATCTGGATGCCCGGATAAACCATGTTGAGGTGCCATTTTCCCGCATAGGCGGCTTCGTAGCCGGCGGACTCGAAAAGCTCGCCCATGGTTTGGCCCGTCAACCCTTTGTCCGCCAATTTGATGTCGAAATTCTCGTAGATGCGCACCTCGTGCGGCATGAGCGAGGTGAACAAGCTGGCGCGTGAGGGGCCGCATAACGGGAAGGTGCAATACGACTTTTCGAACCGAACACCCCGCGCGGCCAGCCGATCCATGTTCGGCGTTTTTAAGTATGGATTCCCCGCGCAACTCAGTGCGTCGATGGTCTGTTGATCCGTGATCAAAAACAGGAGGTTGGGTTTTTCAGACGCAGCAACCGCGGATGACCAGTTGCAGATGGCGCAGAGCGCGGCGGATAAAAGGACTCTATTTTTAAGATTTAGTTTTATATTCATATCTCGTGTCACTAGGTTTTTCTTGTCTATTCGTCATTCAGATCGAACCGTTTTTCACTCCTTCGTTTCGCAACGCAGGAAGAGGAAGCCGCCGGGGTTTTTAATCGAAAACTCGACATTTCCCTCCGAATCGGCCGTTACCATTTGAGTTTCGCCGGTCAACAAATTCGTCAACGTCAAGCAACGCCCTTGCACAAAATGAAGTTGGATGCGCTGACGGGGCTCCTGGTTTTCCAATTGCCGAAAGAGGGTGATAAATCCAACCCGGCTGTTGTCCGGGTTAACATTTTGAAATCCAGACCAGCTGCGATTATCCGGTTCCTGACCGATTGGGAATACATACCCGTTGAACATTTCATCTCGAACTGCGCGATAGGCCGCGAGGACGGGTTTGATCTGAGCTCGTGCTTCGGGAGAATACAGATGCGTCTCCTGGAAAAAGATGGGAGAACCCATGATCGACTGAGCCGTTAAATAGTCGTCGCGATGTTTATACGCATCGCTAATATCCGGATTACACACGGCTCCGTTTTGAACGGTAATTTGGAATTTGTTGAGGTTGATGTATTTCGACAATTGCCACGCATCGCGCAACACCAAATACGGAATATACACCGCCGTGGAGGGGGAGTACGGTTTGCGGTTTGCCAGATATACATTGCCGTATTCGCGCCCGAAGAAATAACCAAAACGCGGGTATCGCTCGGTCGCATCCCAATTAATTCGCACTTGATGATCGGTGTAGAGCACAAATGCACGCATTTTCCCCATCAGCTTATTCAGCTCCTCGAAGTTATAGGCACTCACAAAATCGATCTTGAAGAACCGGAACCCGCCCTGATCAAAATTCCACTTCAGATCTTCTAACGGCACTACGTTGTGGCACCACAAACCGAGACGGATCGATTTTTCTTGGGCGTATTGGCGAATCGGCCCCCACCCATCGGGATACATCGGAATCTTATCGGTGGATCCTGCACTGCTCTTTTTACCGTCCTTTGCGGTGCCATAGTCCAAAACGGGAACTGGACGCCATGTTTCGCTTTTGGTGTCGGGCCCTTGCCAGCCATCATCAATTTGCTGCGTATCAATTCCCAATTCCGATTGGGTATCGAGTTCAAGTTTCACATTTTCTTGTTGTGCAGCATCTTTTGAGCGGCGTTTATTTGAACCGCCGGAACCCCACGTATTGGCCATAATGTAGAGGTCTCGCTTCGGATCGATGGGATAGCGCACTCGGTCAAACTTTTTAAGAGCCAGTTCGCGTTCTTCGGCTGTTTTGGCGGAATGAATGATCACCCAGTTGGCCCAATATCCTTGAAACTCAGTCGTAAAATCTTGCGGCAAAATGCCCCAGCCTGTCGCTTCGACCCCGTCTTTCTGAAGGTTAAATATGCCCGTATTGACACCCGCCTGATTCACGCATTTGTGGGACTCTTTCACCATCACAATTCCACCGGCGGTACCTTCAAGACTCAACACGCTCGCCCAAGCTACTGGACCATTTTTCACCATTTCGTCCCGCAAAATAGGGGTGGTGGCGAGATTGCGGTTCTGGGTGTCGTTATAGTAACCCACGGCCCGTTTCGTGAGCGAATCGGTAGCTATCGGGAGATACTCCGTGCGTCCGTTTACAAGGGTACTTTCTGCGATATCGACCCCTTCTTGATTTGTGGGGGTGATGTCATATTTAGCCGGTTTATTTATTTTGAGATTATTCAAACGCTTTATCTTTAGTTGCGTGCGAAATCCTTCCGCATCCGGGAAAACCCAAACGATATATTGTACCGCGATCTCCGCATAGTTCACCTCGGCAATCCATTCAAGGTGAGGATTCGCAAAGCCTTCATCTGTCGATTCTTGTACCCGCATCGCCACCAAATCCGCACGGCCAGATTCGGTATACGGAGGATAATTCCAATCCGAGGTAACGGTTGTGGGCTGCGTAACCCATTCGGTGTTCGTTTGGAGATTTTTTAGACTGGTGGTCACCAATCCATTTTCACCCCACCGCCAACGGCGTTCCACCAACCCCGTACTGGCAATCACCGTGTCGCCTTCCACTCGAACGGATGCGTGACCTAATCGACCATTCAACGGAAAGGATTCAATCGGTTTACTCCAGACGGATGGGCTCATAAAGACGGATGCAATAATCGCTCCGCGAACTGCTTTTGAATGAATCATAACTATCTCCATATCTCTAAAATTTATAGGTCATTTGCACATCTCCACCGGCTACGGCAGTTTAACGGGCCCCGGTGCATTGCAGCGTGCGGCATCGCGGTCTTCTCCAGGGAATTCGCCATGCAGTTTCCAGTTCATAGAACCTTGCCACCATCCAGCGTCCGGGATTCCGTTCTGGCCTTTGGTCTTCATGCCATGCAGCGGCTGGCAATTAGGCGTTGGATTTTTTTGGACGCTGTCGTGCGTTTCGTCCTTCCACGTATTGAGCAGTCCCCGCATGCGCTGCATCACTTCGGCGTATTCTGGATTGCCCGCCAGATTCGTAAACTGGAAGGGATCTTGTTTGACGTTAAAGAGCATTTCCGGCGGTTGGTTTGGCAAGGTGATCTGTTTCTGGGCGTCGGTTAACTTACCGGCAGCGGCGGCGTCCCACATCTCCTTGACGTGGGCGAACCGAAAGTCGGCGCTTTCGTCGCATACATTGTACCGATCCGACCACGCATTCCAGATGTAGAGCCAGTCGCCCATCCGTACCATCCGCTCGTGAAGCTGGAAGACATGCCAGTTTCGTTCAGCAAAGACGATATCGCGCACGCGGGCGGCTGGGTCGCGCAACGTGGGCACAAGGCTGGTGCCTTGCAACGTGGGCATCTTTTCTACTCCGGCCAATTCGAGGAAGGTGGGGGCGTAGTCGATGGAGCTGGCCAAGCTGCTGGTGCGCCCCGACACGACGCCCGGCCCAGCGATAATCAACGGGGTTCTAATGCCACTTTCGTAAAGGTAGGTTTTGCAACGCGCAAAGGGTCGGCCATTGTCCGCGCAGTAAACGAAGTAGGTGTTTTTGGCCAACCCTTCAGCCTCCAGCTCAGCCATGATCTGGCCGGCGTAATAGTCGCTCCGACTGACTTCGTGGTAATAGCCAGCGAGCGCTTTGCGCATTTCCGGCCCGTCGAAGAGCATGGGCGGAACGGGCACGTTGGCAGGATCGTACACCGGTGCCTTGTCATTGGTTTCCCATGGGTAATGGGCGTCGTGCGAGCCGAACCAGAAGAAGAAGGGTTTGTCTTTGGGGCGGTTACGCAGCTCTTCCACCCATTTTTCGGAACCGGCGGGTTTGCTGTCCGACGACTTTTCGAAGCCAATGGACTCAGCATTATTGTTTATGTGGTTCTTGCCGGAAATGACCGTGTAGTAACCGGCATCGCGTAACGCCTCAACGAACGTTTTTTGATTATTCGGAAGACCCGTGTGCAGTTCAGGCGCACCGGTGTTGTGTGGATAACGACCGGTGATGATAGAACACCGACTCGGCGAACAGGAACTGATGACGTTGTAGGCATTGTCGAAGACCATGCCACGCCGGGCAATCCGGTCGAGGTTCGGGGTCTGAACAAACGTGTTGCCGTACGGCCCCAGATCGTCTGGACTGATGTCGTCGGTAATAAAAAAGATAAAATTGGGTCGGGTATCCGCCGAAACCATCGTGGCCAAGAGGCACGCGGTAAAGATTGCTTTCTTCGTGTTCATACTTTTTATCTTTTATTGTTTGAACGTATCCCCACTTCGGTTGCGGTATTCTGGCCACCCGCGCATCAAAGGCCGATGTCACTTCCTTTAAAGCGGCTCGACGCGGAAACCAAAGGAGAGCGGTTCGGGTTTGATGCAGTAGGACGGGCTGGTCTCGGTGCCGCAGCTGCCGTTGCCGAGGCCGCACTGGCGGTAGTCGATGTTCCAGTAGGTTTCCGGCGTCGGCTCCAGTTCATAGGTATGCGCGGCGGCGGTCAGGTTGGATACGGTGCAGTGGTGCGCGCTGGTTTCCAGTGGCTGGAAGCCTGATACCTTGAGGCCGTGTCCCGAGGCGTCGGCCATCGATACCCAGCGGGTCTGCGACATGTTGCCGTTTTCCTGCGGATAGGGATAGTTCACGAACAGCCCGTCGACCGTATTGGTGTAGAGGCCGATCCGCGAGCCGGCGCATCGATCCGCATAGTTGTCGTAGGGCCCTTTGCCATACCACGCCATGGACTCCATCCCCGCAGGCAAGATCCATTGCGTGCCCACCTTCGGGAGCGACGGCAAGGCCTTCACCACCTTGCCAAACGGTTCGACCGCATAGCGGAAGCCGATCGAGCCATCCCCGGCGACCGTCGCCACAGTTTCGACATGGAAGCCGCCGCCTTTGCAGGCAAAGGTCTGGTTGATGGTTGCCACGTTGCCGTTGACGGAAACCTTCGCCGCACCGGACTCCAGGCGGTCCAACCCCGCATTCTCCCATCGGGTCGCAAACTGGCCGTTCCACCGCTTCATGCGGCTGCCCGCATCGTTGTCGGTTGGCGCGCGCCACACGTTGAATCGCGGCCCTTGCTCAAACCGCACCCGGCCGTTGGCCACATAGTGCTCGAACCGACCAGTGGCGTGGTTGAGCGCCACCTGAAACGCGTTTCCCGAGAAGAGTGTGCGCTCACCTTGATCCTCAACCCGGAGTCCGGCGTTGCCGCGCTCCGTTGTTGGCGACGGAAAAACGGGGGCGGTAATGGCCAACTGCTCCGAGGCGACCGGATGGCCCCGCCCCGCCCAAATGGACGGCGCTTTCGTTATCAAATGCAGGTTCAACAGCCATTCGCTGGACGGTGACAGCTTCGCGGCATCGACCGGCGCATCGAACAGGCTTGCGGACTGCGGGGCAACGGTTGGAACGGCAAAGGAACCCCGCTGCACCACGTTGCCGTCCTTCAACAGTTCCCACGATCCCTCGCACGCATCGAGTCCGACATAGTAGTTTTTATTATGCAGCCGGATCCTCCGCTTGCCGGCATCGGCCCATTCGAAGGCGGCGTTTTGGTAACAATAGCCGACCTCCGCCAGCTTGCCTGTTTTGGTGAGATCCGCGAGCACGATGCCGTTCAAGCAAAAGTTGCCGTCGTGCTTCACTTCGCCGAAGTCGCCGCCGTAGGCGAGGAAGGGCTCGCCCTGTGCGGTTTGGGTACGGATGCCCTGGTCGACCCAGTCCCAGATGTAGAAACCACCCAGCGACGGGTATTGCTCGAGGATATCGACGGCCTCCTTGAGTTCGCCCATCGCGTTGCCCATGGAATGTTGCCCCTCAGTGCGGACATAGGGCTTGGCGAGGTTGGCCTCGCCCAGCGCGCGCCATGCATCGATGTTGTAGTAGCGCCTGAATCCGCCCTCGACGGTGCCGCCCCCAATGATGTCGAAGGGGGCGGGCTCGCCCTGGTTGTGGTAGGCCGTGGGCCGCGAGGGATCCATCCGCCGGGCCACGACGTGCATCGCGGCCAGGTTGGTGCCGGCTCCGGCCTCGTTTCCAACAGACCAGGTGATGATGCAGGGGTGGTTCTTGTCGCGTTCGATCATCCGCGCCATGCGGTCCTCGTGCGCGAACCTCCACGCCGGATCGTTGTTCACGTCGTGGCCGCTGTTGCTTTCCATATTGGCTTCGTCCATCACATAGAGGCCGTACCGGTTGCAGAGCACGTAGAATTCCGAGCAGGACGGGTAGTGCGCCGTGCGCACGGAGTTAATGTTGTGCTGCTTCATCAGGCGCAACTCCTTTTCCATCCGTGCGCGCGTGATGTAGTGCCCGTTGTCGGGGTCGTGCTCCACGCGGTTGACCCCCTTTTGCTTATAGGGCCGGCCGTTGAGAAGCAGCTGGTTGCCGCGCACCTCCAGCTTGCGGAACCCGAACTCCGTCGCGGTGGTCTGCGTGGTCCTGCCCTCCTGCGAAAGGGCCAGAACCAATGGATAGAGGTTCGGCGTTTCGGCCGTCCATTTTGCGGGGTTTTCAAACGCGCCCCTGAGCGTCAGCGTCTTTTCCGTGCCGGCGGCCAGCGGCGGCACCTCGGCCTGCAGGGTCTGGCCGTCGATGGAGGCCCGGACACCTTGCGGCGCCGAGGGTGTTGTGCCGTAGTTCCTGACCGTCACATCCAATGCCAGCGTGGCGTTTTCATACTGGGCGTCGAGCTCGGCCTTCGCAAAAAAATCGCGGATCGCCACGGTCGGCAGCGGGAAGAGCCATGCATCGCGGTAGATCCCGCTCATGCGGAAACCATCCTGGTCCTCCAGCCAGCTGCCGTCGGACCAGCGGAAGACGCGCAGCGCGATCGTGTTTTCGCCCGGCTTGAGGTAGGGCGTCAGGTTGAACTCCGCCGGGAGCTTGCTGTCCTGCGAATAGCCGACATACCTTCCGTTCAGCCAAAGCTGGAAGGCCGATTCCACCCCGTCGAAATGAACAAACACCTGCTGGCCCTGCCAGTCCGGATTCAGCGTGAAGCTGCGCTTGTAGGCGGCGGTCGCATTGCCATAGGGCGTGACAATCTTCGGGAAGGCCGCATCGTCAAAGTTCGGATAGTGCGCATTGACGTAGATCGGTTTGTCGAAATAACCCTTCAACTGCCAATTCGACGGCACCTCGATCGTGTCCCACCCGGAAACATCGCAGTCGTCCCCGTAGAAATCCTGCGGGCTATCCTCCGGCAGCCGGGCCAAATGGAACTTCCAAGGCCCGTTCAGCGACTGGGCAATCGAATTGGTGAATTCGCACGACCGCGCGGCCTCCTCGCCGGCATACTGGTGCGCATAGGCGCGCATCGGTTCGCGATTCATTTCCAGCACCGTCGGCGTTTCCCAGGGTTCCGCCACCGCGGCACCCGCGACTCCCGCGATCGTCCATGCGACTATTCGTGTAATCTTGATCATTTTCATCCAATTCGTTGAGGGTTAAATAAATTCCGTGCACGGCCTATTGCAGTTGAAGACGGTAAAACCGCCGTTCCTCCCCGGGAACGATGGGTAGCGCATTGGTGAAGCTGCCGTCGGCATTGAAGAGGTTGGTCGATAGAATCGTCCATTGATTGAGCGGCAGCGCCAGGTTGGTGGCGCTGTAGATCAGGTAGCTTCCGGAACCATTCAACTCCCCGCCGGAACCGGTCAGCACCAGATTCGTTCCATTGACCACGATCCCGCCAAATTCGGGCGGTGGCGGGGTGATGGTGATGCCGTAGGTCGAAATGTCCGTGAAGTCTTGGCCGATCATAATCGCATCGATTGCTTTCACGTTACCGGCCAGCCCGCCCATAGAATAACGAAACTGAGTCAGATCGCCTAAAGGGACTTCGAGGGCTTTGTCAACGTTCTTGGTGTACGTCCCGGTATATCCGTAATCAGTCCAAAGTGAGTAGGTCTGAGCGGTTAGGTCAACGCCAAAAATGACACTGATCCCAGTAGAGTTGGTCATTCCCATATTTGACGCGCCGTTTCCGTAGTACGTTGTTGCGGGTGTGCCTGGGATGTTTAAGATGGCCGACACGTTTACGTTGTTAGCTGGGGTATTTGACGATTTCCCCTTGCTGAGGCGTTGAAACACTTGTTTCCCTGCGGAGTCTTGAAAGCCCATCTCTGTAATTACCGCGGAGGTGTCGCTGGAGGTGAGGCTCCAAGAAGCATAGTCCACGCGCACGTAGACGGTTCCGCTGGTGATGGGAGTTGGCATCGCAACGGTTTTCGTTACATACGTGCCGGTGTGTATCGCCAACCCGGTTCCGTTTATCACGTTGTTGGTTCCCAGAACCGTCGCCGTTCCTGAAAAAACGAGGTCGCCTGGAACGCCGGTATTAAGGGCATTTTTGGTCAAGGTTCCCGCTGCGTCATTATACTGCCAGTTCTGCAGCATGACGGCAGGTTGCTCGACTGTGATATAGCCGACGCGCATCTGCGTATCCCATCCGTCCGCCGCAACGGCGGTCAACGAGACGGTGTAGGTGCCGGGCGTCGTGTAGGTGTGGGTGATGGTGGGCGCAGAAGAATGCTCCATCTGCCCGTCGCCAAACGACCATATGCGGTTGGTGATTGCGCCGGTCGAGGTATCCGTGAAGGTCACCGCGAGCGGTGCGTCGCCCTGGATCGGGGTGGCGTCAAAGCTGGCGGTGACCGCGTCCGGAAGATCGGTGAGCAGGTAGATGCCGGAGTGCGAGGTGGTGTAGAAGGTGCCGTTTCCATCGACGGACAGGCCGCCGAGCTGGAAATGGTATTGCGGCACTTCGCCCGGCAGGCTGTGCAGGTTGCTCCATGTGAGGCCCCCGTCGGTCGATTTGTAGAACGGCTGATAGGGTTGGCCGCCCTGAAACCGGCGGTTGGTGTTGTCGGCCTGATAGTGCCACATGCCCAATTGGGCGACACTGGTTGTCTGGGCGGCATAGACCACGTTGTGCATGCCGGGACGGGCATCAAACGTGACGAGACCCATCCACGGAACGGGATCGGTTTTGTTGTAGATCACGCTGTCCACCAGTCCATTGGAGCGGATCGTCCAGGCGGTCCCGCCCAGATTGTCGGCTCCGGTGGCGATGTATTCATAGATGCCGCTGCGTCCGGGGAGCAATACGCGGAGCTTGTTCGATCCAACCGTGGGGTCGTGCGCCGGGTTGGGATCGATGGCTACATTAGCCGTACTGGGTTCGCCATTGGACCCGCCGGTAAATTTGATCACTTGATATTTAGCGGTCATGCCGGGAATGGTCTCCTTGACGGGATCGGGAAGGGCAATCCAAGTTGCGCCGCCATCCTTCGACGCGAGCAGGTTCCAGTTGCCGGAGTTTACCTCTTCAGGATTCAAACTGCTGGTCAGTTGATGCCCCAGCAACACATTGCCATTCTCGCTCGACATGGCCAGGACATAAACCGGACTCCCCGCACTCGTCATACCGCTCCAGTGCAGGCCGCCATCCGTGCTTTTCATGTCGGCGGCATAGACGGTATTGGTGGCTTGACGATGCCAAAAGACGACACCGCGTGAAGACGCTTTATAGTTGGAGCTGCTGCTGGGGTTGATGACCTGATTCCAGCTCGTTCCGCCATTGGTGGTGCGGATGATATACGGCGCACTGGAATAAAGGGCCACGGCCAGATTCGGATTGCCCGGATTAAACGTGACTCCCCAGCCCATGCGATGATTGGCCCAGTTGTCGTTTGGATATTCATCCCACGATTGATCCCATAGTGCCTTCATGTGGTTGTCGTTTTCGTCGTTCGTTCCAATCCAGCTCAATCCACCGTTCGCCGTGCTGGCAAAGCCATATTCCCCCATCGCCTGAATCATGCGTTTACCGTCCTCGGAGACCGCCAACTGGTGGGCTTCCTTGTTGGAGCCGCCATAGGCGTAAGGCTTGAACGATTTTCCTTGGTCGGTGCTCAGTCCGTCGGTCTTGGCGTGAATGAGCATCCACCAGTAGACGCCGTTGGGGTCGTCGCTCTTGAAGCCGACACAAGGCCCTTGATTCGCCGCATCTTCGGTGGTGGGTAAAGAGCCGTCTGGATAATATTGGTGAAGGAGGGGCGAGTAGCTTATGAAGTCGGCACAGGTTCCGTCTGCTTTTACCGTATGGTTCTTGCCCAGCCACGTGGTTCCTCCGTCGATGCTGTAGCGCAGTGCCCCCTTTACCAGCGTGGTGGCGCAGTTGATGACGACATGGTCGGGGTTGTGCGGGTTGATGTAGACATAGGCCATAAATACGTTGTCGGTATTAGCGGCGGGGATGGGCGTGAAGGTGCTGCCGCTCCCCGTGAAGCGGGAGAGGATTTTGCCCCCTTTCTGGAAGCCCGGCTTGCCGTCGCGGATCACAAATCCGGTGGTTGGATCGGTTGGGTTGACATCGACATCCACAAAATTTTCGTCCGGGGCGGAAAGTTGCGTGACGCCTGCAACGGCACCCGTTTCATCCACATCAATACGCCACAGTTCGCCTTCTGCCAGACGGTTATCCCCGTTCCACGCAACCAACGCGATCCGCCAGATCTCGGTTTCGGTCAAGGCGGTGGGATAGATGCGCACATCGTCGAGCTGGCCGGAAAAACTGGCGATGGGTCCGCGAGTCCCGTTGACCGCCGTGGCTTCGGAATCGTCGCCCAAAAACCCGTAGCGTACGGTGCCGGTGCCGAAGGTGTTCATCGTACTGCTGGTCACCGATGCATCCAGGCTCCCGTCGATATAGATGCGGATCACGCCCGCGTTAAACTGGGCGACGACATGATGCCATTTTCCATCGTTGATCGCCTTCGTTCCAATGAGGTTGGTCGAGGTGGTGGCGCCTGCGACACTAAACTGAACCTTGCCGGTATTGCGAAGATCGAGTTGCCAATATTCGCTACCGTCGAACGAGGCGATAGTGCGGGTGGCGGTGGACGTTGTGCGGACCCACGCACAAACCGTCAATTGGCCATAACTGCTTCCCTGATATTTCATTTTGTTAATGGCGGCATAATCGTTTGCCCCGTCAAACGCCAGGGACCAACTGCCGACCCGTCCGTCGGCATACGGGCTGGCCGGAAAATTTTTCAGGGATAACGCATTCCCATTGCCACTCCCATCCGTGCCGTTGTCCTCCAGCGCCCAATAGGCGGCATAGGTGGTGGGCGGTTCCTTCAAATAATCGGGCGATACGCCGTCGACCCTTTGCGGAAGACGCGGGCCGACAATGGCGTATAGCGATGTATTGGTGCTGTTGTGGCTGGCCGCAACGGCACCGATCATTCGTCCCGGAAAAGCCACCGGCTGCCAAGTCGCTCCATCATCCGTCGACCGGATCAAACCATCGGTCAAGGTGCCGAAATAGATATGGCCCGCGCGATTCGGGTGCGGATCAACGGTCACTGCCGCCTTGCCCAGCGAATTCACGGGAAGATAATAGCTGTTTTGTGGAACTTCATAGATCTGATGCCACTTGTCGCCCCGATCCGTTGTCCGCCACAGCCCAGAAGGATTGCCCGATTGCAGGCAATTCAGCGGGGTGTTGGTGCTGGCGGGCAAAAGGGATGCAGTGGCACGCGCGCCGTACAAAAGGAATCCGGTGTTGCCATCGTGAGGGCTGAAGGCGCCGCGCACCGCCCCGGAGGTGACGGGCATTTCGACCGGATTGAACGATTTTCCGTCCTTTGAATATACGGTCGTTGCGCCAGCCATGTTCATGCAGAAAAGCTGGAAATCGGAGTTGACCGGCGAGACCCCATAATAGGTGCAATACTGTCCGCGATCTTGACCCATCCCAGCCGGAAATTGCTCGGGCCTCTCTTTGTGTCCTTGTCCCGGATAGGTGTTGCGCTTCCACACTTCAGCGGCCTGAACAGTCAACGATAAATTCAAAGCGGCAGCGAGTATCGCTGCGGTGCACGAGGTCGAATGGACGGATGTCTTCATTGATTGTTATCTATTTATGTTATTATTAGCTTTATATGTTAATACGCATTGTCCCGCCGCAGGACGGCGGGCAGGAACCATGTTCTTCTTTTATGGCAATTGAATCCGGTAAAATCGTTGATTCTCCAGCGATGAAACCGGCAGGGTATTGGTGAAGCTGCCATCCGTGTTGAAGGAATTCGTCGATAGAATCGTCCATTGATTAAACGGCATCACTAGATTGGTGGTGCTACAGATCAGGTAGTTTCCCGATCCGTTTAATACACCGCCGGAACCGGTCAATATCAGGTTGGTTCCGCTGATCGCGATTCCGCTTAATTCAGGCGGTGGCAGTGCCTCCTTGAAGATGTAGGTCGAAATGTCCGTTAAATTGGTTCCCACGATCATCATATCCACCGCCACTTTGTCACCGATCGTGGCGTTCCCAATACCTAGACGGAGACCTTTGATGTCGGCAAATCTTGCGGTAAATTGCGTCGTCGCTACGATTTGCGTATAGTTGGTTGCACTACCGACTTTTCTCCATAACCCATACGATCCGTTGGCCCCGTCATCCAAGTTAACCGCCAGAATTAAGCTCATGGGGGTGTTGGTGTTTACTAACGATATTCCAGGGTTGGTGGGGTACTTATAGACATAGGTTGCTGCTGAGTAATCGGTAGTAGGTGTTCGTATTACTACTGGTGTACCGGCCGTCTTTGACAACGCTACGTTTACGTATCTTGATGCGCTATTGAGGAATCCGACATTGAATGATGCTGCATTAACGGAGTTGCTGGCGAAAGACCATGAGGCAAGGTCGACACGATAATAGACCGATCCGCTGGTAATCGCCGATGCGAAATTCGTGACATACGAGGTGCTTCCCGATGCTGCGGCATACCTAAATACCGCTTGTCCTGTGCCATTTACTACATAGTTGGTTCCGGTATTAAACTTTAAGGTTCCCGATGTATTGACAGCATTCTTTGCGAGGGTTCCCGCGGCATCGTTGAATTGCCAGTTCTGGAGAAAAACGGCGGGTTGGGTCAACGTGATATAGGCTGTACGAGTTTGTGTGTCTGTTCCGCCCAGTCCGGTGACGGTGAGCGAGACGGTATAGGTTCCAATGGCCGCATACGTATGCGTTACGGTGGCACCGGATGATGTCGAGGTTTGGCCATCGCCAAATGCCCAGAGCACATTGTTGATCGAACCTGAAGAGGTGTTCGAGAAGGTCACCGTCAGGGGTGATGTTCCACTGACGGGCGTTCCTGTGAATTGAGCAACCGGAGGCGGAGTGGTCACTGTAATATACCCCGTTCGCGTTTGCGTGTTGGCACCGCCTGGTCCCTTAACCTGCAATGAAACGGTGTAGGTTCCTGCCGATGCATAGGTATGCGAAACCGAAGCCTCAGTGGATGAGGAGGTTTGGCCATCGCCAAATGTCCAAAGCACATTGGTGATCGAACCCGAAGAGGTATTCGAGAAGGTAACGAGGAGCGGATAGGTTCCACTGGTCGGCGTCCCGGTGAATTGAGCGACCGGAGGCGGCGGAAGGGTTGCCGTAATATATCCCGTTCGAGTTTGTGTATTTACGCCGCCGGGTCCCTTAACCTGCAACGCCACGGTATAAGTTCCTGCCGCAGCGTAGGTATGCGCAACGGTAGCTCCCGCGGATGTCGAGGTTTGCCCGTCCCCAAACGTCCAGAGCACGTTGGTGATCGAGCCCGAGGAGGTGTTCGAGAAGGTCACCGTCAGTGGGGATGTTCCGCTGGTCGGCGTTCCGGTAAATTGAGCGACCGGAGGCAGAGTGGTTACTGTAATATAACCCGTTCTCGTTTGTGTATTTGCGCCACCGGGGCCGGTAACGGTCAGTGCAACGGTGTACGTTCCGGCCGTCGCGTAGGTATGCGCAACGGAAGCCCCAGTGGAGCTCGAAGTCTGTCCGTCGCCGAATGACCATAACGCGTTCGTGAAGCTGCCCCCTGATGACGTATTGGAGAACGTAACCGCCAGCGGCGAATTTCCGCTCGTCGGCGTTCCGGTAAATTGAGCAACGGGTGCAATCGCTTCTCCTAAAACATCCAGCAAATCGATGGTGCGATTGGAGGTGAACGAGGCGGCTTCCGTTGTCGTGGTGGTACTGAGCCGCGCATAGAGCGGACCGTTGAAAAAGGCGGTCGATGCGCTGAAGGTGCCGATGTTGAAGGTCTGCACCACGACTTTGGTGGTCATGTTGCTAATCATTCCGGTGGCCGTCCATGAATTGGTATTGGCACCGCGGGTGACCGTGATCCCCATCCACAACGTATCCGAGGTGGCATCATTGCTGCCAAACCCCAATGAGCTTTCAGGAATGCTGACGGAAGAAAGGATCGATGCCGGCAACCCGGAGGTATTGAAGAAGCTTAACTTATAGGTGGAAGAATCCGCCTGCACTCGCATGAGCTGTAGTCCGATTCGATTGCCGGTTATATCGGCCACTTCGGTGAAATCAATACCCATCACGCCCATATTGCCACTCAGAGTGGCCCCGGCTGTTCGGGTAAAGGAAAATCCAATTCCGGTTTTGAATACATTCCCAACCAACGGTGTTTTAAAACAAGCTCTGGCATTGTTGGCACTGCTAGGAATGGTGATGGACCCAACGCCCGACGGATTAACCTGCAATACGGATGAGCCGACCCAATTGATGTTGGAGTTCAAGTTTCCGGTTAGATACCCCTCTGATTGGGTAAAGTGAGTTCCTGCGGTTGTCGTCCGATCATACTGTGCCATGAGCATGTAGATGCCGGACTGTGACGTGGTGTACAGGGTTCCTTTCGCATCCACCGACATTCCACCGTGCTTAAAGTGAAATTGCGGAATTTCACCCGGCTGGTTGTGCAGATTGCTCCACGTGAGCCCGCCATCCGTTGACTTATAGAACGGCTGATAGGGTTGTCCGCCCTGGAAACGGCGGTTGGTGTTGCCGACATTATAGTTCCACATGCCCAGGTGAGCGACCAGTGTCGTCTGGGCGGCGTACGCGACGTTGTGCATGCCGGGTCGGGGGTCAAACGTGACGAGCCCCATCCATGGAACGGGATCGGTTTTGTTGTAGATCACGTTGTCTGCCAGTCCAGTTGACCGAATGGTCCACGTTGTGCCGCTCAGATTGTCGGCTCCGGTGGCGATGTATTCATAAATTCCACTGCGTCCGGGGAGCAATACGCGGAGTTTGTTCGATCCAACCGTGGGGTCATTCGCCGGATTGGGATCGATGGCGACATTGGCCGTACTAGGCTCGCCATTGGACCCGCCGGTAAATCGGATTACTTGATATGTGGTGGTCGTTCCGGGAACGGTCTCCCTGACGGGATCGGGAAGCACGATCCAGGTTGCGCCGGCATCTTTTGACGCCAATAGGTTCCAGTTGACGGTGTTTACTTCTTGAGGATTCATGCTGCTGTTCAGTTGATGCCCCAGCAACACATCGCCATTCTCACTCGACATGGTGAGTATATAAACCGGACTCCCCGCATACGTCATTCCGCTCCAGGTTAAGCCGCCATCGGTACTTTTCATATCGGCGGCATAGACCGTATTGGTGGATTGACGATGCCAGAAGACAACGCCGCGTGACGTCGCTTTATAGTTAGAGCTGCTGCTGGGGTTGATGACCTGATTCCAGCTTGCTCCGCCGTTGGTGGAGCGGATGATATACGGCGCAGTGGAATAAAGAGCAACGGCCAGATTCGGATTGCCCGGATTAAAGGCGACGCCCCAGCCCATGCGATGATCGGCCCAGTTGTCGTCTGGATATTCAACCCATGATTGATCCCATAGTGCCCCCATGTTGCTGTCGTTTTCGTCGTTCGTTCCAACCCAGCTCAATCCACCGTCCGCTGTGCTGGCAAAACCATATTCTCCCAGCGCATGAATCATGCGTTTACCATCCTCTGAGGTGGCCAGTTGGTGCCCTTCCTTGTTGGAGCTACCGTAGGCGTAAGGCTTGAACGATTTCCCCTGATCGGTGCTCAATCCGGCAGTTTTAGCGTGAACGAGCATCCACCAATAGACGCCTTTGGGGTCGTCGCTCTTGAAGCCGACACAAGCCCCTTGATTGGCCGCATCTTCGATGGAGGGTAACGAACCGTCTGGATAATATTGGTGGAGGAGGGGTGCATAGCTTTTGAAGTCAGCACAGGTTCCGTCTGCTTGTACGGTATGGCTCTTGCCTAGCCAGGTGGTTCCTCCGTTGATGCTGTAGCGCAGTGCCCCTTTTGCCAGCGTGGTGCCGCAGGTGATGACGACATGGTTGGGGTTGTGTGGGTTAATGTAAACAAAGGCCATCATGACGTTGTCGGTATTAGCAGCAGAGATGGGCGTGAAGGTGCTGCCGCTTCCCGTGAAGCGGGAGAAGATTTTCCCTCCTTTGGCAAAGCCCGGCTTGCCGTCGCGGATGACAAATCCGGTGGTTGGATCGGTTGGGTTTACATCGACATCTACAAAATCTTCATCGGGAGCGGAGAGTTGCGTGACGCCTGCAACCGCACCGGTTCCATCGATATCAATCCGCCATAATTCGCCTTGTCCCATGCGGTTGTCCCCATTCCATGCAACCAGCGCAATTCGCCATATTTCGGTTTCGGTCAAGGCGGTTGGGTAGATGCGTACATCGTCAATCTGGCCGGAAAACGTGGCGATGGGTCCGCGGGTTCCGTTGACCGCCGTGGCTTCAGAGTCGTCACCTAAAAACCCATAGCGTGTGACACCGGTGCCGAAGGTGGGCATTGCGCTGCTGCTCACGGATTGATCGAGGCTTCCGTCAATGTAGATGCTGATCACGCCCGCATTGAACCGGGCGACGACATGATGCCATTTTCCGTCATTGATCGCCGTTGTTCCGATGAGGTTGGTCGAGGTGGTGGAACCCGCGACGCTGAATTGAACTTTTCCTGTATTGCGAAGATCAAGTTGCCAATATTCGCTACCGTCGAACGAGGCGATGGTGCGGGTGGCGGTTGAAGTCGTACGAACCCATGCACAGACCGTCACATTGCTAAAGCCGGTTCCCTTATAATTCATTTTGTTGATGGCAGCATAATCATCTACGCCATCAAATGACAGGGACCAACTGTTGACCCGTCCGTCATCAGATGGGCTGGCAGGGAAATTTTTCAAGGATAACGCATTTCCATTTCCACTTGAATCCGTGACGTTGTCCTCCAACGCCCAATAGGCGGTATAGGTGGTGGGCGGTTCCTTAAAATAATCGGGCGATACTCCGTCCACTTTTTGCGGCAGACGCGGGCCGACAATGGCATAGAGTTTGGTATTGGTGGCGTCATGGCTGGCCGCAACAGCACCGATCATTCGTCCCGGAAAAGCCACCGGTTGCCAGCTCACTCCATTATCGATCGACCGGATTAAGCCATCGGTCAAGGTGCCGAAATAGATATGACCGGCACGACTGGGGTGCGGATCAACCGTCGCTGCCGCTTTGCCCAATGAGTTCGCGGGAAGATAATAACTATGTTGTGGAATTTCATAAATCTGGTGCCACGTGTCGCCCCGGTCCGTGGTCCGCCACAACCCGAATGGATGGCCCGATTGCAGGCAATTCAGCGGAGTGTTGGTGCTGGCGGGCAAAAGGGCTGCAGAGGCACCCGTGCCGTACAAAAGGAATCCGGTGTTGCCATCGTGCGGGCTGAAGGCGCCGCGCACCGCGGTGTAGGTGACGGGCATTTCGACCGGCTTGAACCATTTTCCATCCTTCGAATATACGGCCGATGCGCCAGCCACGTTCTGGCAAAAAAGCTGAAAATCGGAGTTGACCGGCGAGACTCCAAAATAGGTGCAATATTGTCCGCGATCTTGTCCTTGTCCTGCCGGATACTCGGTAGGACGATCTTTGTGTCCTTGCCCCGGAAAGGTGTTACGCGTCCACACATCAGCGGCCTGAATATTCAAAGATAAACTCAATGCGGCAGCGA
>JBGSLE010000075.1:0-1948 GCA_041740875.1 Pontiella sp.
AACTCGTCGCGGCCCGGCTCGTCGCCGATTCCGCGAACCGCGCCAAGAGCGAATTCCTCGCCAACATGAGCCACGAGATCCGCACCCCGATGAACGGCATCATCGGCACCGCCAGCCTGCTCTACGACAGCGCCCTCTCCAAGGAGCAGCGCGAATACATCCGCATCATCCAGACCTCCGGCGACGCGCTGCTGACCCTGCTCAACGACATCCTCGACTTTTCCAAGATCGAGGCCGGCAAGCTCGACCTCGAGCCCCAGCCGTTCGACCTGCGCGAAACCTGCGAGCACATCACCGAACTGCTCACGCCCACCGCCTTGGAAAAGGGGATTGACCTCGTCCTGCGCTACGCCCCCGGAACCCCGCCGCGCGTCGTGGGCGACGCCGGCCGCATCCGCCAGATCCTGATGAACCTCACCAGCAACGCGCTCAAGTTCACCCGCGAAGGCCATGTGTTCATCGATATCGAAACCGTGGCCGGCACGGAGCGGGAAACCACCATCAACTTTTGCGTCAAGGATACCGGCATCGGCGTCTCGCGTGCCGAGCTGCCCCAGCTCTTCCAGAAGTTTTCCCAAGGGGACTCCTCCACGACGCGCGAATACGGCGGCACCGGCCTGGGCTTGGCGATCTGCAAGCAGCTGGTCCACCTCATGGGCGGCAAGATCGGCCTGGAGAGCGAGCTGGGCAAGGGATCCTCGTTCTGGTTCCGGCTGAACATGCCGGTGGCCAGCCGTTCCGAAACCGCGCCCATCGACCGCCGCATCTTCAGCGGCGAACGGGTGCTGGTCATCGACGAAAAGCGGCTCATGGGGCGCGTGATGGCGGAATGGCTCGTGCACTGGGGCTTGCAGGCGGATGTCGTCGCCTGCGCCGAGGATGCCGTTGCGCAGATGGGCGGGGTTGAATACCGCCTCATCCTGATCGAGGAGCACCTGGCCTACAGCTCGGACAATCCGTTCTTCAACAACCCCGGGTTCGAGAGTGTTCCGCTGTTCGTCATCTGCTCCATCACCAACCGCGACTTCCGGTCGCTCGACCGCGCGGGGCTGGCCACCAATCTCGTGAAGCCGATCCGCCTGCAAAACCTCCTGTCGAAAACGGCGCGCGTGCTCGGCTACGTCCTCGAACCTTCCCGCGCCGGGGGGCTGGCGCCCTGCGTGGTCTCCTCCGGCATCGAAACCATCGGAACCCGCCGCATCCTGCTGGCCGAAGACAACCTCGTCAACCAGACCGTGGCCAAGCGCATGCTGATCAAGGAGGGCTTTGAAGTGGACGTGGCCGAAAACGGCGAAGAGGCCTTGCGCAAGCTTTTCGAAGGGGCGGGGTACGATCTCGTCTTCATGGATTGCCAGATGCCGCGCATGGACGGCTACGAGGCCGCCCGCCGCATCCGCGAACACGAGGAGCGCTCCACCCTGCCCGTGCGCGTCCCGATCATCGCCCTTACCGCCAACGCGATGCAGGGCGACCGCGAAAAGTGCATCGACGCGGGGATGGACGACTACATCCCGAAGCCGGTCAAGAAGGAAGCGCTCTTCGAAATGATCCGCCGCCACCTCGGGTAATGGCCGCTATTCGGCCAAGCGGCACGATTCGCAGCGCGGGGCCTCGCACCCCTGCGCCCGGCAAAAGTAGCCCTCGGCGTTTTGCTGCCAGCTGGCGTTGAAGCTCGGGCACTTTTCGGTGTATTCGGCGAAGCGGACGAAGCGCTGCAGGATGTGGTCGGGAATGGTGTGTTCCATCGAACAGGCAAATTCTTCGGCGTCGGCGCGGTCAATGCCCAGCACCTGGGTGAAAAAGTGCAGCAGCGCCTCGTGCTTGACGGCAATGCCGCGCGCCAGCTCCCGGCCCGGGTCGGTCAGCGTCGCCGAGGCGTAGGGCGCATAGTTGACGAGCCCCTTGTCGGCCAGCGCCTTGAGCGCGCCGGTCACGGAAGCGGCGCGCA
>JBGSLE010000076.1:0-1926 GCA_041740875.1 Pontiella sp.
GCGGGGTGCGGAGATCCGCGCCGCCATACGACGAGAGGTCGCCGTAGCCGAGATCGTCGGCCATGACCACCAGCACGTTGGGCTTGGCCGCCGCGGCGGCGGACAGCGCAACCGGCAACAAAAACAACACAATTTCTTTTACGCGACGCATGGAATCCTCCGGCAAGGAGCGCTAGTTTTTCTTTTTCTTTAGGGCAGGAGCTTTGTTCGCCTCGTCGTTGCCCTTCTCGTTGGCGGTCTCGTTGTCTCGCGAATGGTTGTCCGGATCGTAGACCACGAAACCGGGCTTGGCGGAGGGATTGGGTTTCGGGAAATAGGCGCCGACGGCGTTCAGGCGATCCATCAGCTGCTTGTGCATCAGCGCCGCCTTTTCCGGGTAGGCCGCCGCCAGGTTGCTGGCTTCGCCCAGATCCTTGCCTAGGTCGAACAAGAACAGTTTTTCGGGGTGGTCATAGAAATACAGCAGCTTCATTTGGTTGATGACGATGGCCGAACTCGGCGGAGCGACCCGGTAGTGCGGATAGTGGAAGTAGATGGGACGATCGGCGTAGCCTTCCGGCACCGGCTGGCCGAGCAGCAGCGGCTTGAAGCTTGCGCCATCGACCGCGCCGGGCAGGGAGGCGGTGGCTCCCGCCAGGTCGGCGATGGTCGGCAGGAAGTCGTACCCAACCACATTGACATCGCTGGACGAGCGGGCCGCGATGCCGGGGCCGCGGACAATCAAGGGAACGCGCACGCCGCAATCCCAGAGCCACCATTTGTCGCCGCGCAAGGGCGCGTGGCCTTCGTTCCATTGGGTGTGGCCGTTGTCGGTGGTGAAGACCACGTAGGTGTTCTGGGCGATTCCCAGCTCTTCCAGTTTTTCCAAGACCATGCCGATGCCGGTATCGAGGTCCTCGCTCATGGCCGCCAGGGTGACGATGTTGCTCCGCTCGCGTTTATCGGTGATCGAGGCGAAGACGGGATTGTTTTCGTATTTTGCGATGGTTTCGGGCAGCGCCTCAAACTTGCCGTGGTTGGCATAGTGCGAAAGCTGCAGGAAAAACGGCTGGCCGGCCTTGGCCTGCTTTTCCATGAACGCCAAGCCATTCCGGGTTATGCTGAAGATTTGCTTCGGATTCCTTCCGTCGGTCGTGGCGCCCACCAGCGGATCGAGCGCGCTCTTGTTGTCGGTTTCGCCATCGCTTTCGTCGTAGCCATGCTGCTGCGGCCCGCCGCCGTAGAGATGCCATTTGCCAAAATGGGCGGTCGCGTAGCCTTTGGATTTCAGGATGTCGCCAATGGAGGGGAAGCGGATATTCCCCTGCGGTTCGGGGGTAAGCAGCGGCTCCGTTGCCTTGGCGATGTATTCCACCGATCCGTCGGTTTTCGTGCCGAAGCCGCCGTTCCCGCTGTAGAGGTGGTGCGCCGCCATCATGCCGGTCTGGATGGAGCAGCGCGAAGGGGCGCACATGCCCGCCGCTGAACGGGCGTTGCGGAAGGTCATCCCCTGCCCTGCCAGCCGTTGAACATTCGGCATGGCAATAAAGCCCGAAGCCGACTCCGGCAATTTCGGGTCCATGCGCTCGGGCGTGCAAAACCACGGCATGTCATCGCCCAGGATGAAGATAATGTTTGGCTTGCCGGCAACCCCATTGCCCGCGACGGCCAGCGAGCCGCCCATCAGGCAGAGTGCGATCAGGATTTTTCTTTTCACCGTGGGTTCCTTTTCATTTGGCGGATTTGCCGTCGCGATCGTTACTGCTGCGCAAGCGTTCCATCGAGCGTGATGGACTGGCCCTTGGCGAGTGTTATGCGCCGGCCGGCCGTACCGCAATGGAGCTGGAATTCCAGGTCCTGGTCCGCCCGCAGGACGGCCTCCTTGAGCGCGCCCTCCTGCCAAGCCAGATCCACCGTCAACCCGCCCTTGGCCCGCAGGCCCCGCAC
>JBGSLE010000077.1:0-3378 GCA_041740875.1 Pontiella sp.
GCCGGGCGCGGGGGTGTTGTTTCCATAGAAGATTTGATGCTGTGTTCCGTCCGGATTGCAGGTCCACAACCCTTGGGCGTCGCCAAAGTTGCGGTCGACGTATTCCCAGCGGTCGTACAGGATCCGGCCATCGGCCATGACGGAGCCGTGGGCGTCGAAGAGGGTGTTCTTGCTGATTTGATGGATGTTGGAACCGTCGGGGTTCATGACGTACAGATTGCACATGATGTGCATGTTGCACATGCAGTATTTGGGTTCGCGCGTGGAGGAGAACGCGATCTTCCCATCGGGCAGGTAAAAGGGGTCGATGTCGGAAATGCCGCGTCCATAGGTGAGTTGCTTCAGGCCGGAGCCGTCGGGATTGATTTCGTAGATGTGGTAGTCGTCCTGCGCATGGTGGCGCATGGAGAGGATTATTTTCCCGCCGTCCCAGCGGATTTCGGGATCGCGCACCATGCCGTCGGGAAGTTCGACGAGGGTGGTGGTTTGGCCGGTTTTGAGGTTTACGGTTTTGAGCGCGCTGCCGCCGAGGAACGAACCGGTGTTGCACTCGCCGGTTTGGAAAAGGGTTTCGGTGTTGTGGTGGTCTTTTTTGTATTGGCGACGGACCACGTAGACCAGCGGCTGGTCGGCGAGCAATGGATTGGCGAGCAGCGCCTCCCGCCGCAGCGCCTTGAAGGCCTCGGTTTCGCCGGCGGCATCGCCCTGCTCGATTTCACCGAGCCGCTTTAGATACAGGCTGCCATGGGGATAACGCGTCCCGAAGGATTGAACCAACTCTTCCACCGCGGCCCGCAGTGCGCGTGGCGGGGTGGGCGTTGGTTTCGTTTCCTGCGCCAGTGCAGTCGCGGCAATGGCTAGCGAGAGTCCGATCCAGATACGCATGGCTTGCTCCTTGAAGGCGGTTGTTCCGCGTGGTTGCAGAATCGCCTGTTTATCGTTTTCCCGCCGCGCTTTCGCAAAACAAAACCGGGGGTAAAATCGCGCAGCCCGTTGGCGGAAAGGCCGGGATATGGAAAACGCAGACGCCGCTTCCAGCCCTATTGCTCGTAGGGATAGTGGCAGTCGTAGCAGTTGGCCTGGTTGCCGAAGAGGTTATGGACCGGCGGCCAGAAGCCTTCGTGCAGCAGGACGCTTCCGCCCTCTTCGTGGCAGACCACGCAACCCTCGTTGGGCGGGGTGTCGGTATGGCAGCCGTAGCAGTGGTTTTCGCGCCAGCGGGCGTTGTGCGAGCGCGGCTGGTTCTGCGAATGGCAGGAGGTGCAGGAATCTTCCTCGTGGCAAACCAGGCAACCCTCGCGGTTCCAGGACGCCTGGATGCCGTGCGTCCGCAAGCGCCACAGGTTGTTGTGCGAAACGGGTTGTTCGACGGCATGGCACTGCCGGCACGACTCTTCGGCATGGCAAACGGAACAAGCGGCTTCGTCCTGCATGCCGAGAAGACCGTGGCGCCGCATCCACAATTGGTCGTGGCTGGCGGGCGCGGTGTTGCGGTCCATGTCCACGTGGCAGGTGGCGCAATCCTTGGCGGAAAAGTGCGCCTCGTCGCGCAGCTTGATGATGTCGCCGTGCCGCAGCTGCGGCACCTGGTCTAGTTTTTCGGCCATGATGGGCGCATGGCACTCCTGGCAGCGTCCCGCCAGCGCATCGGTATGGACAAACAGCGAATGACGCCCGTCCGCGCCGGCCTTCCACTCCTTGAGTCCGGACAGTTGGCGCTCCTCGTGGCAGATGCCGCAGGTGTCCTTGCTAATCTTCTCCGCCGCCACCTCGTCGTGGCAATCGGCGCAGGTTGCGTGGGAGATGGGCTTGAACGCGGCAGCGCCCGGCGCGCCGTGGCAGTCGGCGCATTCCAGGCCGTTTTCGGTGACGTGGAGGTGGTGGCTAAACCGCAGGCGGTATTCCTCCTCCTTGCAGCCGGAGAGTAGCGCGAGCACGGCGCAGGCGAAACCCGTTAGGATGGTGCGCGGAAGAATCATAGCCGGACCTCGAAGGATGTGCGGATGCGGTAGGCCAGGTCGGCTTCGTCGCTGTCGTCCTCGATTTCGCCGGAGACGCGCAACGCCAGTTTTTGGGTGATGTTCCACTTGCCGCGCAAAAAGTAGGTGAAGGCATAGGGCGAGGCCTCGACCCTCGTGCCGTCGTCGCCGACGCGCGTATCGCCGCCGTCGGCGGTCAGGGTGAAGTCGGAATATTGGAAATAGGTATAATCGACATAGGCGGCGCCGGCGGAAACCTCCCATTGCTTGCGGTGGCGGTAGCGGATGTCGCCGGTGAGGCCCAGGAAGCTTTCGTCCTGCTCGACGTCCCAGTATTCGAGGGAGACGGTGGTGCTGAGCGCCTCGTACGGCTCGAAGATGAAGGAGAGGTCGTAGCGTTCGTAGCCGCGGTTGGTCTGGTCGGTTTCGTCGGGATAGCGGAAATAGGCACCCGGGGAGAGGTAGAACCAGGGCAGCACCTGCGAGGTGAAGCGGCCGTAGGCCGTGGTGTAGGGCTCCTGGTCGCCCAGGGCCTGGACGAGCGGGGAATAGGCGCGGGTCTGCGCGTCGTAGTCGCCCCAGCGTCGGACGCCCAGCGCGGCATCGAACACCTTTTCGGAGAGCGACATGAAGAAGAGTTCCCCGCCGCCCATGCGCACGTCCTCGTTCATGACAGAGAGGTAGGCGCGCGCCCGGAGCTGGTCGGCGAGTTGCTGGCGCGTGTCGAAATAGCAATGGTCGTCGGCCGCGTTTTCGCTGTCGTCCTGGTAGCGCGCGTAGGTGGCGCGGCTGCGGTTGCCGTCCCACGGCTTCCCGACGAGCGAAACGCCGGCGAAGAGGTCGCCGCTGGTGGAGGAGTAGAAACTGGCGGGCTGGCCGAGGAAGACCCTTCCGCCCAGCTCGCGGTTTTCGAAAAGCATGGCCTGGAGGCCGTCCATCTGGATGTAGTCGGCCACATCCACGTATTGCCGCCCGCCGCGCAGCGCCATCGTTTTGCGTTTGTTGTGCAGGTCGATGTAGAGCTGGAGCAACCGGACTTCGTCGTTCTTGGCGGTTTCGTCGAGGCTGGCGAACGGATCGTCGGCATAGGAATTGCCGGAGCCGTCGAGATCGGAATGGAGCCGGCCGGAGGTGTAGGCGTCGAGGTGCTTGTCGGCCATGTCGCGGAGACGCAGGTGCCAGTAGGCGTAGGCGTCCTGGTCGCTGTACGGGCCCCATCCGCGGTAGTCGTAGTTGGCCTGCACGGAGCCGGAAACCTCCGTCTCCGCAGGCTCCTCGGCGGCGCGGGCCGGGCCGGAAACCCAAAAAAGCCCCGCAACAAGGAGGCTTTCGCAAAGGCATGGCCTGGCGCACCGCTTCATTTCCCGCCTTTGTTAAGTCGGGGGGGGGGGGGGGGGGG
>JBGSLE010000078.1:0-3337 GCA_041740875.1 Pontiella sp.
CGCCCGGGCGGTTTCGGCGGCCTGCCGTTCCAGCTCCGGCCGACCGGTCAGACGGGCGAGTTGCAACAGGTTCATCCATTGGACCGAATTGCCGGAGGGAATGGCTCCGTCGTACAAATCCTTCGGGCGGACGATCAACTCTTCGGCATGGTCGGCCGTCATGAAATATCCGCCCCGCTCCACATCGATGAACGAACGTGAAAGGATGCCGTTGAATTCCAGCGCCTGCTCCAGAAACCGGAGATCGAAGGTTGCGCGGTAGAGTTCGAGCAGGCCGGCGATCTGGAACGCATAATCGTCCAATGTTCCTTCGACTGCGCAATCGCCGTCGCGCCAGCGGTGCCAAAGCTCGCCGTTATCATCCCGCCGCAGGTGCTTCACCATGAACGCCTGGGCCCGGATGGCGGTTTTCAGCAGGCTTTCCGCACCGAACACGCGGCCTGCCTTGGCGAAGGCGGCGATCATCAATCCGTTCCAGTCCGCCAGCACCTTGGTGTCCTTCAACGGATGCACCCGTTTTTCGCGGACGGCGAAAAGCCTCCGGCGGGATTGTTCCAACCGTTGCGCGGCGTCTGGTTCCGGCAGTTCGCTCAAATGCGGAATGTTGGCGCCGGACGCCTGCCCTGAGGCTTCATCATTGAAATTGCCGCGTTCGGCCAAATTCCAGAGGCTGGCGGCAAAACCATGCTCTTCGCCCAAAACCGCCCGCGCTTCGGCATCCGGCCAAACATAGAATCGCCCCTCCTCGCCCTCGGAATCGGCGTCTTCGGCGGAATAGAACCCGCCCTCGGGCGCCGTCATGTCGCGGGCCACGTATGCGAGGACTTCGCAGGCGACTTGCCGGTAGAACGGCGTGCGGGTCGCCTCGAAGGCCTCGGTGTAGGCGCTGGCCAGCAACGCCTGGTCGTAGAGCATCTTCTCGAAATGCGGCACAAGCCAATGGCGGTCGGTGGAATAGCGGTGGAAGCCGAAACCAACCTGGTCGAATATTCCGCCCTTGCGCATTTCCAGCAGCGTGTGATCCGTCGCCGCCAGCCCCGCCGCCGCGCCATGGCGCAACAGGAAAACGAGCCGGTGCGGCGTCGGAAACTTGGGCTGCGATCCAAATCCGCCATGCCGGGAATCGTACTGTTCCATCATCTCGCGGAAGCCCGCATCCAACAGGGAGGCTTCGGGTGCCCCGCCAACGTCCTGGGAATGGTGGGCCGCGAGCACCGCCAAAATCTGTCCGGCCGACTCGAGCACCTCTTCCCGGCGGTCTTTCCAGGCGGCGGCGACGCGCGGAACCAGCTGCTTCATGCCGATCCGCCCGAAACGCTGCTCCGGCGGAATGTAGGTGGCGGCATGGAACGGCTGTTTTTCGGGCGTCATGAAAATCGTCAGCGGCCAGCCGCCGGAGCCGGTCATCATCTGGCAGACGGCCATGTAGATATGGTCGATGTCGGGGCGCTCCTCGCGATCCACCTTGATGCAAACAAAGGCCTCGTTGAGCAAGGCGGCAACCTCCTCGTCCTCGAACGATTCGCGCTCCATCACATGGCACCAGTGGCAGGTGGCGTAGCCGATGGAGAGGAAGACCGGCTTGTCCGCCGCCCGCGCTGCCGCGAAGGCCTCCTCGCCCCACGGATACCACTCCACCGGATTATGCGCATGTTGCAGGAGGTAGGGGCTTTTTTCGCCGGCGAGCCGGTTGGTGTGGGAATGCATGGGCTTCTCCGTCGTTGAATGCGGAACAAGGGAAACGAAACACACCGCGAACGCGGCGTCAAAGAGAATTACCGTTCATTACCGGCGCCGCCACCCTGCCGTGGCGCTGGTTGACATCCCTCCCCGAGTTGTGCGACGTTTGCGCGGGATTGAACCATCCACAAGGCGGGATATGGGCGTGGCGGCATCGAACAACCAATTCATCGTTGATCTCCTGAAAAGCATGGGGCTGTTGCATACCGAAGAAGCGGAGGCGGCCCTGCGGGCATCCAACCTGCGCGCGGTGCATGTACTCGATGTGCTGGCCGAAGCCGGCCGCGACAAGCGCGCGCTTTTCAACGCGCTCGCCACCCAATGCGGCATGGAGCCTATCGTCCTTTCCGCTTCCGAGCCGCCCCTGGCCGCGGCGGCGCTCATGCCCTCCGAGGTGGCGCTGCGCTACCACGTGGTGCCGCTGGGAAAATCCGGCCCTGCGCTGCATGTCGCGTTCGGTAACCCGCTCGATATCGAAACCCTCGACACGCTGCGCTATGTCCTCAAAGACCGCATCGATGTCTTCGCCGCCCTGCCCGAAGAAGTCGAGGCCGCCCTGGCCCGGCTCTACCCGGGCTCCGGTTCCCCGATGATGGAATCGATGTTGCGCGAAATCGGGGACGAGGATCTGGCAACGATCGGCAAGGAAGACATCGCCGAAGTCGCGGCGGAGGCCTCGGAAAGCGACGAACCGATCATCCGGCTCGTCAACCTGCTGATCCTCGAAGGCTTCCGCCAGCGCGCATCGGACATCCATCTCGAACCGCTTTCCCGCCTCTTCCGCGTACGCTACCGGATCGACGGAGCCCTGCGCGAAGTCGAGGGACCGCCCCGCCGCCTCCACCCTTCGGTCATCAGCCGCCTCAAGATCATGGCCGGCATGAAGATTTCGGAAAAACGCCTGCCCCAGGACGGGCGCATCGAGATCCGCGCCATGGGCCGCGACCTCGACCTGCGCGTCTCCGCGATCCCGTCCAACCACGGCGAAAGCATGGTCCTGCGCATCCTCGACAAGCAAAACCTGGCAATGGGCCTGCCTAGCCTCGGCTTCCACCCCGACGACCAGCGTACCTTCGAGCGCCTCATCCGCTACCCCGACGGCATCCTGCTCGTCACCGGCCCGACCGGATCGGGCAAGACCACCACCCTCTATGCCTGCCTCAACCACCTCAACCGGCCCGACCGCAAAATCATCACGGTCGAGGATCCGGTCGAATACCAGCTCAGCGGCGTCAACCAGGTCCACGTGAAGGCGGAGATCGGCCTGACCTTCTCCGCCGCGCTCCGCTCCATCCTGCGCCAAGCCCCCAACATCATCATGATCGGCGAAATCCGCGACCGCGAAACCGCCGAGATCGCCGTCAACGCCGCGCTCACCGGCCACCTGGTGCTGAGCACCCTGCACACCAACGACGCGCCCGGCGCCATCACCCGCCTCGCCGACATCGGGGTAAAGCCGTTCCTGGCCTCCTCCTCGGTGCGCGGCATCGTGGCCCAGCGGCTGGTGCGCACCATCTGCCCCCATTGCGTGGAAAGTTTTACCCTGCCCACCGCCGCGCTAAAGGGCTTCGGCTTTCCCCTGCCGGACCAGCCGGAG
>JBGSLE010000079.1:0-15921 GCA_041740875.1 Pontiella sp.
GCGGGCGCGCCTGCCGCGCCAAGGCGGATCTGGCCACGGACATGTTCTTCTATTTCAACGCCAACGCCTCGCTCTTCTACCGCACGCCGGGAGCGCCGGTGGCCATCGAATGCGACTACTACGTCACGGCCAGCCCGACCCGCGTCTGGCTGCGCTACGACAGCATCGGCGGCCTGGTCGATCATCCGGTCAGGATCGAAGACAACGATGTCGGGCAATGGAAGACCGTCCGCTGGTATATCGACGACGCCTTTTTCGGCGACCGGCTCGTCTCCGGCACCGATTTCCTGATCCGCATTCCGGCCGGGACGGCGGGCTATCTTTCCCGGGTGAAGATCGTCCTGCCCGCCTCGGCCGATTGGCCGCCGTTTGCCATCGACGCCGCTGGCGTTGAGTGGCCGGAGGGATCCGAGGCGCTCGGCTGGCGGCTGTACGGGGCCGGGGAGCTCGATGCGACCAACGGCTGGAGCGAGGTCACCGGCGGCATCGTCTCGACCAACGGCAGCAAACGCTATGCACTGCCGTCCGGTGCGCAGAAGGGGTTTTTCAAAATGCAGAAACCGTGAGGCCGCGGGCGGGAACTGCACGATCAAGCGATGCGCGGCTGAGGCAGAAAACACAAAATACAGGACAGGGAGAAGCGATGAATACGATGAGTCTATCGGCTGGTCTTGCGGCGGCGGTTTTAATTACCCAAACCGGTCTGGCGGCCTTGCCGGCGGCCGGCACGGCGGGCGGCAAACCCAACATCCTGATCATTCTGACCGATGACCAGGGCTACGCGGCGGTCAGCCACAACCCCCTGCATCCGAAGTATGTCTCCACGCCGAACATCGACCGGATCGCAAAGTCAGGCATCACCTTCAATCAAGCCTATGTCAACGGCAATGTTTGCTCGCCGTCCCGGGCGGCGATCCTGAGCGGACGCTATCCGCAGCGCGCCCAGGTCTACACGGCGGGCGAGGGCGGCCGGGGCATGAGCCTGGACAACCGCATTATCCCCGCCTATCTCAAGCCGGCCGGGTATGTGTCCGCCGCCTTCGGCAAGTGGCATCTGGGGACAGAGATCGAAATGAGCCCGCTGAAGCGCGGCTTTGACGAGTCCTTCGGGTTCCTCGGTCGCGGCGCCCACGACTATTTCAAGCTAGATGATCCGGAGTCGCCGCTGTACCGCGGCCTCGAACCGGTCAAGGCCGAGGGCTACCTGACCGACCTGCTGACCGATGAGGCGGTGGCCTTCATCCGTCGCAACAAGCAGCAGCCTTTTTTCTGTTATCTGGCCTACAACGCCGTTCACGCGCCCGTTCAGGCCCCGGCGGAGACCGCCGCCAAGTACCGCGACGCGAAGGCCATCGATCCCAAGTACCAGGGTGACGACAGGGGCCCGATCAGCACCTATCTGGCGATGCTGGAGCATCTGGACCGGGGCGTCGGACGGGTGCTCGACACGCTCAAACAGGAGGGGATTGCCGATAACACGCTGATTTTCTTCCTGACGGATAACGGCGGACCCTTCGATCCCGAACAGTTCAACCAGCCCCTGCACGGCGGAAAGCATTCGAACTGGGAAGGCGGCGTGCGCACCCCGTTTTTTGTTTCGTGGCCCGTGCGCTTCAAGGCCGGCCAGACGATCGATGCCCCGGTCATCGCGATGGACATCCTGCCGACGCTGCTGGACACGCTCGGCCTGCCGTTGCCGGCCGACAAGCCGCTGGACGGCAAAAGCCTGCTGCCGCTGATCGACGGCAAGGTCAGCGTGCTGCACGACCGGCTCTTCTGGAGCAATGGCAACGAGGGCTGGTGGTCGGCGCGGGCCGGCGACTGGAAACTGCTCGGCGAGAAAGACAAGATACAGCTCTTCAATCTGGCCAAAGATCCCGGCGAGACGAAGGATCTAGCGCAGCAGAATCCGGAAAAACTGGCGGAGCTGCGCAAGGCGTTCGACGAATGGATCGGCCAGATGCCCGATCCGATGACGCCCGGGATGAGCAAAATCTGGTCTGCTGAATCGGCTGACGGCAAAAAGGAAGATAAGCAGAGCAAGAAGGACAAGAAGAAAGAAGACCGGAAAAAAGCGAAAGAGTAACAAGCCGGCGGCTTCCGGGTTTGTTGACGGTACCGTCGGAAACGGCCTGGGGCCGAAGCCTGAGACGGCCTGCCGCCGGAGATTGAGATGAATGGACGTCGAATTCATGGCAAGGAGACAGGCGATATGAAAAATGAGATTGCTCGCTATTCCCGGCAGGAGGTTCTGCGGAACGCCTTGGCGGTGCCTGTGGCGATGGGGCCGATGGTCAACTGGGCCTCGGCGGCCCCCTCGGCAGACCGCCTCGGTGAAGTATTGCCCCGACGGAAGCTGACCCGGGACGGGGAGCACGTCACGGCCTTGGCCCTGGGCGGCTACCATCTCGGTTTTGCCCGGGATCCCGCGCTGGCTGAGCGCATGATCGAACGGTCCATCGAGCTGGGCATCCGGTTCTTTGACAATGCGCGGAAGTACAGCGATGGCATCGCAGAGGAGTATATGGGGCGTTTCCTGACTCCGAAATACCGGGAACACATCTTTCTGATGACCAAGGCTCCGGATCCGAGTGGAGCGGGGGTTCGGCGGCAACTGGATGAGTCGCTGGCGGCGCTGAAAACAGATTACCTTGACCTTTGGCAGATTCACGCGCTGCAAACCCCCGCGGATGTCGATGAGCGCATCCGGAACGGGGTGGTGGATGCATTTCTGGAAGCAAAGCAGCAGGGAAAGGTCCGCTATATCGGCTTTACCGGGCACCGGAACCCTAAAACGCACCTGCATTTTCTCGATTTCCTGGAGCGCCGCGGGCTCCGGTTTGATACATGCCAAATGCCCTTGAATGTCTGCGATCCGAGCTTTGAATCGTTTGAAAAACTCGTGCTCCCGGTTCTGCTCAAAAAGGAATATGGGGTCATTGCCATGAAGACCATGGCGGGCGGCAGCATGATGGGCGGGCGCATTGACACCACGCCGGAAGACATTCGCACCAAGGACATTCCAGACGTGGTGGAGAAGACGGAACTGACCCTCGCCGATCTGCATCAATACGTCTATTCCCTGCCCGTTTCCTCGTTGTGCAGCGGTTGCAGGAAGGTTGAGGAAATCGAAGAGAATGTTGCGGTACTGCGGAACTTCAATGGGCTTTCCGTCGAAGAGCGGAACCGCCTCATCGAGATTGCGAAGCCGTATGCGGGGCTGATAGTCGAAAACTACAAGCGCGTGCTCTGAGGTAGGAGCCCGGGCGGCGGACTAGGTGAATACAGGGTATGCAGATTTAATGGAGATGCTATACATCTCCTCCAGATAAAGGGATGCCGTTTCCACCAGCAGGACAGGTAGGTTGCTCGGAATGGGAATTTTTTTAAAGAGTAGGGATAAAACGTTATCGCGATACCTGTTCAGCTTGGTAATTAGGTACGCAGTGGAACACAAATCAACGAGAGATAAAACATGGAGGCACGGGAAATATGAAGATTAGATTAATAGTGATGGCAGGGCTGGTGCTGGCCGGCGCGGTGTCCAGTTATGGTGCCGTGATTGCCGCGTGGGATTTGTCGAGTGGCAGAGGTGGAGCGGTTCCTGCCGGGTGGACGACCTGGACTGTTGCTGACATAACCAATCAAACGGCCAATACGGTCGGCGGCCTGACACTGTCGATTTCATCCGCCACTGCACCAACCGTCGGTCAAACGCAGATTGATGCAGCCGGTGTATGGCATAACGTAGCTGCGCCTTTGGTAACGTTAGGAACTGACGCGCCATCCCAAAGCGTCTATGAAGACTACCTCACTGGGATGACGACTGCAAAAGCCACAACATTAACACTCTCCGGCCTGACGGCCGGTCAGCAATACCAGGTCCAGTTTTTGAGTGTTTTTCAGGTCTTTTCGCCGGCACAACTTCAAACCGTTGTGCAGGATGGAGTCACTGTGGCCAGCATCGACTCAACTGGCGTTGGTGCTCTTACTGATAATCGGTTGGTTTATTCCGGCTACTATACCTTCACCGCTACCGCATTGGATACCGACGTGGCCTTCCTGATCAATGGATCCACCACCGGAAATGCCGGCAAGAACGGTATTGCCGCCGTGATGGTCATCCCCGAACCGGCTACGATGGGGCTGGTTGGCGCGACAGGTTTCATGCTGCTGTGGCTGCGCCGCAGATTCATGGTCTGACCCTGCTGAGCAATGGTCAGCGAAAGGCATCCGGACATATTCCCGGATGCCTTTATCGTATCGGCGGTCAATCGCTTGTGCCGGCGCTATCAGGAGCAACACGGCGCACGAGAGGGGTCGGAAATGAAGAACATGTTGTTTGGCAATATGAGATTCGCGGCCGTGCTTGGGTTGGCGGGATGGGCCGCCGGAACGGCTCCGGCGCGGGCGACGCTGGCGACAATGATGTGGTGGTGGCGCAAGACACCTATGTGGACCAGGCCGCCTCCGCCACCAATTTTTCGGCGGGCACCCAACTGCGGATCCAGTCGGGCAGCACGGCGGAAAAGAATATCTATCTCAAGTTTGCGGTGTCGGACGTGGCGGGGCGGATCGACTCGGCCAAGTTGAGGATCTACAGCGGGAATGTCGTAGGCAACGTCGCACTCTATTCGGTTCCGGATACGGCCTGGAACGCGAACGCGGTGGTTTGGTCGAACCGGCCGGCGACCGGGCCGCTGGTTGCGACAGCACCTTCTTTGTCGAATAGCTGGATCGAATTTGATGTCTCTTCCGTGATTGCAGGCAATGGAACCTATGCGTTTTGCCTTAAGGCGGCGGGCACCCTGGCGGATAAGTATTTCCGCTCGCAGGCGACGGGGTCGAAGCCCGTCCTGCGGTTCGTGACGGAGCCGGTGGCCGATTGGCAGGTCGTCTCGCCCCTCCATTCAACAAACGAAACGGTGGTGGCCGGGATCGTGATCGCTGCCGGGCGACTCTGCCGGCCGATCCGGCGAACCAGGATTGCGCGGCGTCGTTTCAGTCCGCCATGCAGGAGATGGCGCTGCTGGGTGGCGGTACCGTCTTTGTTTCAGCGGGGGAATACCTCTTTGAAAACCCGATCGATATTCCGCCGAACGTGGTGTTGTACGGCGACTGGGGCGATGTTTCCGGCGCGGACAAGTCGGTTCGCGGTACGGTTTTGAAGGTAACCTACAACGGGACCCGGTCGTTTATCCGGATGCAGCGCGCCTCGAAGATCCGGGATATGTCGATCTGGTATCCGCAGCAGAGCTTGGCGAACGTGATCCCTTACGCGGCGACCATCGATGCCGCGTACAAGGAGGATGGCGTGACGCCCGCTAACAGCACGAGCGAAGTGGCGATTGAAAACATCAACATGGTCAATTCGTATGTCGGGATCGCACCGCAGAGTTCAATGCCGCGCATGAATGTGTTCGGCGTTTACGGGTCGCCGCTGAGCCTGGGGGTTTACCAGAAGGCGTCGTCGGATATTCCCATGTATTCCGATTTGGTTTTTTCGGCGGCCTATTGGGCGGAGTCGGGATTGCCGGGTGCGCCGGCGAAGGCGGCGTTGCAGGCGCACATGCGGGCGAACACCACGGGGGTGCTGGTGGGCTCCTCCGACAATATACTGGCGTCGGACTGGCACATGGAGGATTGCAACCAGGGGTTCCTGTTCGTGAACGAGGGGCTGGGGGACATCAACGGAAACCTGCACCGGTTTTCAACCGCAAACTGCGTGACGGGTCTGGTGGTGAACTCGATCGGCCCGACCTTTTTCATCGACTGTTTGTTCCAAGGCACCGATGCGGCGATCGCGTTGAGCCAACTGAGCAATCTCGGCGTGACCTTCAACGGCTGTTCCTTCAGCACGGAGGGAACGTTTGACGTGGCGTGCAACTGGAACGGAAACCTGGCGCGCAAGCTGAGTTTCCAGAATTGCTCCTTTTCCAAGAAGCTGCTGGCCGGTACGACCGACCTTTCGGTCGTGGATTCCTCTTTCGCACTGGATGCGGCCACCATCGTTCTGACCGCCAAGACGCGTTCCGTGGTTTTGGCCGGCAACGAGTACACCTATACGCACGATCCGGTCCAGCTGAACGGGGCCAATGGGGGGATCGTCGCCCGGTATGAGGGCAACACCTTCAGTAAACGGCATACGCCGTTCGATCCGCATGGCTATCTCCAGCAACGCAAGCCCTCGGGCAATGCGCTGGCGGTCATGGGCGATCCGGTCCATCCGGTGGTGGTCGATGGAGTGACGGACGCCGCACCGGCGATCCAGTCGGCACTGGACGAAGTGGCGTTGCAGGGGGGCGGGGTGGTCTTCCTGCCGCAGCTGCTCGGCCGGCCCGAATACGAGGGTGAACAGAAGGCTCGCCGCGGCAAGCAGGTGGCGCCAAAGCGGCGCGGCTAGGAACATTTCCGCAGGTTGGCTGGGTGTTTACGGGGTATTCGGAGCATGGATACTCTAGTAACGTTTCCGTGCTTAATGGGAAAGGCGCAGAAACCTTGGGCCGAAAAGAGAATGAAATTCATGAGGAAACCGACGAACGCGTTGCGGCGGGGTCGTATTTGGCTGGCAGCGCTGCTGACCGTTGGAGCGGCTCTGGCGCAGAACGCGAAAAAACCCAATGTGCTTTTTATCGTATGCGACGATCTGAATACGCGCGTCGGGCCGGCGGGATACGAACCTATCTCGACCCCTGTGCTGGATCGTCTCGCGGAGGAGGGCATGACGCTACAGCGCGCCTATTGCCAATATCCCGTTTGCGGTCCATCGCGGGCCTCGTTTCTTTCCGGCCTCTACCCCGAATCGACCGGGGTGCTGGACAATGCCGCGGATCTGCGCGAAACCCGCCCCGGCACGAAAACCTTCCCGGAACTCTTCAAGGAAAGCGGGTATTGGACGGGCGGCGTCGGCAAGATCTACCACACGGGAAAGGTCGATCCCGGCGAGGTCGCCTGGGATGAGCGGCATTTCTTCGAGAATGACGAGCTGCCGATGGTTGCCCCCATCCGCGAACAGTGGGAAAAGGAGCACGGCAAGATCGGCAGCTCGCGGGAAAACGAGCGGGCCTGGAAAAAATTCGAGCTGACTATCGCTCCCCAGACCGCCAACCAGAAGCCGGGCTACGGCCCGACCGGCTTGCGCGACGACCAGCACAAGGATGGCAAGAATGCGCGCCAGATCGTTTCCTGGCTGAAGGACAAGGCGCATGGCGGCAAGCCCTTTTTCATGGCCTGCGGCATTCATAAGCCGCACGGTCCTTTTCTCGCGCCGGATGCTTATTTCGACCGCTATCCGAAAGCGGGCCTCGAGATCAAGCCGGCATCCGCAAGCTATTGGGAGCAGGCGCCGAAGATCGCGCAGACCAAGCGCTACGAAGGGTTCGGCTTTGTGTTCGGCGAAGAGGACGACGATCTGCGGCGAAGCTACACGCAGGCCTACCATGCGTGCATCTCGTTCGTGGATGCCCAGATCGGGCTGATCCTCGATGCGCTGAAAAGCGAGGGGCATTGGGACGATACCATTGTCGTGCTCGTTTCCGACCACGGCTATCTGCTGGGAGAAAAGTTCATGTGGGGCAAGGTCTTCCTGTGGGACATGGGCACGCGTGTTCCCATGATTGTTCGCGTGCCCGGGATGACGAAGCCGGGAAGCACCAGCCAAAGCATGGTGGAACTGGTGGATATCTACCCGACCCTCGCGGAGCTTTGCGGACTGGCGGCGCCGGTCGATTTGCAAGGAGAGAGCCTGGTTCCGATCCTGAAAGACCCGGCCGCATCCGTAAAGCAAGCGGCCTACACCGTGGTCCTGCGAAGAGGAGAGGAGATCGGCCATGCGGTCAACATGGATCGCTGGCACTATGTCGCATGGCCCGACGGCGCAGAAGAGCTCTACGACCTGAAGAACGATCCCGATGAGCTGATCAATCTCGCGCGGTCGGCCGAGCATGAAGCCGTGCTGGAAGAGATGAAGGGCCGCTTGGAAGAAATACATAGGCGCGCCAAAATGGAACGGCCGTAGTCAAGGAGGAATAGGCTGATGAATCCGATCGTAACCCGTATGGGAAAAGCATCGATCTGTTTGCTCGCGGGAATCTCGCTGCTGGCCGGCCCGGCCGCCGCAGGGGATCGCGCCCGCCATCTGGGCAGCTTCCCGGAAGGAAAAACGCCGGAGGAAATCGGTCTGCGTGTGGCGGAAAACCTGCTCGGTCGCAACCACATGCTGACCACGTTTTTGAGAAATGAAAAACCCGGCTCGATCCACTATGCCGAAATCTGCACGGCCTACGGCGCACTCAAGTTTTCCGACCTGACGCATGACCGAGATCTGCTTTTGCGTCTGGAACGTCGCTACCGCCCGATCGTTGACGAGGAGAATTCCGGCTACATCCCCCGGGGATTCCACGGCGACTTCACGGTCTTTGCGCTCGTCCCGCTGGAACTCTACCGCCTGCGCGGAGACAAGCGTTTTTACCGGCTCGGCATCGCCATGGTGGATGAGCAGTGGAGGGATCCAAACCCGGAAGACGCGCTCACCTGGCAGGCCCGCTGGTGGATTGACGATGCCTACATGATTGCCTCGGTCGACGCGCTGGCCACCCGCATCACCGGCGACCAGACCTACGTCAACAATGCCGGCCTGCTGCTGGATGCCTACTGCAGCAAGCTGCAGCATGACAACGGCCTGCTGCCGCACACGGAAAGCGTGCCCTTCTATTGGGGGCGCGGCGTCGGCTGGATGGCCGCCGGTCTGACGGAAGCGCTGGGCACGATGAAAGACGACCACCCACTCTACAGGAACATCATGGGCTACTACATAAAACTCATGGCCGGCCTGCTTCCGCTGCAGGCGGAAAGCGGCCTCTGGCGCCAGCTGCTCGACGACCCGGACGCGTGGGAAGAAACCTCCTGCACCGGCATGTTCACCTATGCGTACATTACCGGCATCAAAAACGGCTGGCTCGATGCGGAGACCTACGGGCCCGCCGCCCGCAAAGGCTGGCTGGCGCTGTGCGACAACCTCAACCAGGAGGGCCTGATGAAAGACGTCTGCATCGGCACCAATGAGGAAAAAGGAAAAGAAGCCTATCTCGGTCGGAAGCGTGTGCTCGGAGACTTTCACGGACAGGCGCCGGTGCTCTGGTGCGCCAATGCGCTGCTTCAGAAAAACGAGTGACCCCGTTCCTGATGGCGGTGTTTGCAGGCGAAATGGTTGAAATAGAGGTTCCCAATACCATTAAAAGACAGGAATAAAATGAACAGGATAAAACAAATGCAGATGACCGCGGCACTTTTATGTTCGGTGGCTGCGCTGGCTGCGGCACAGGCAAGCAAACCCAATGTGATCATGTTCGTCATGGACGACCTCGGTGACTGGATCGGCCCGATGGGCCACAAGCAGGCCATCACGCCGAACATGGATCGGTTGGCCAAGGCCGGGGTCACCTTTATGAACGCCCATGCCCCGGGGGTTTTCTGCGCGCCGTCGCGCACGGCAATCTGGACGGGGCTGCAGGCCTCCACCACCGGATGCTACGGAGCCGAGGTGTTCCGGTACGACTATCCGGACATGGTTGCCATGCAGACGGCGTTCAAGCAGGGCGGCTACAACACCTATGGCGCCGGGAAGCTCTACCACCATCGCGGCGGCTACGTGGATCTGCGCGACTGGGATGAGTTTTATTCGCGCAACCAGGCGATGCGCGACGAGGGCTGGGAAATGAACGGCTACCACCAGTCCGATCCGCCGCGGCCCGAACCCTTTCCATACAGTCCCTATTTCCAGAAGTACGGCGGCGACAACAAGTCGGCCGGCCATCTGGAGTGGGGGCCCATTCCCAACGAAAAAGAGGAGGATATGTTCGACGTCATGCGCGTGAACTATATCTGCGAGGTGATCAAGCGTCGGCACGACAAACCCTTTCTGGCCGCCGTCGGGCTCTACATTCCGCACTACCCCAACTATGCGCCGCAAAAATACTTCGACATGTACGACCGCGATAAGATCGAGCTTCCGCCCTACAAGGAGAACGATCTCGACGACCTGTCCCCGAAAATCAGGAAATTCTACGAGGGGCGCTCAAAACAGCAAAAGCAGTTGATCGAGATGGATGCCTTGAAGGATGCGATCCACGGCCAGCTGGCCTGCATCACCTTTGCGGATGCGATGCTCGGGCGGGTTCTCGACACGCTGGAAGCATCCCCTTGCAAGGACAATACGATCATTGTTTTCTGGAGCGACCAGGGCTTCCACCACGGCGAAAAAGGGCACTGGGGCAAGCATACCCTCTGGCAGCGCACCACCAATGTGCCCTTCATCTGGGCGGGTCCGGGCATGCCGTCCGGCCAAAAGGTGGCCGCCTCCGTCAGCCTGATTGACATGTATCCAACCTTTGCGGAACTGTGCGGCCTGCCGGCGAAAAGAGAGCTGGAAGGCGTTTCGCTGGCCGGTGTCCTGAAAGACCCGTCGACCGCGAAAGACCGGGACGTTTTCATTCCGCATGCGGATCGCGGCGGCTATGCGGTGGTGAACAGCGTCTGGCGCTACATCCGCTACGACGACGGCGCCGAAGAACTCTACAACCTGAAAAAAGACCCCAACGAGTGGGATAATCTGGCCGGCGAGGCCGAATATAAGCCGATCAAAGAGAAAATGAGGAAGGTTGCTCCTCAAGCATTCGCTCCGGTCGCGACCCCGATGAATGACCTCAAACTGGTCGTTGAAGGCGATGCGTTCCATTGGGAAAAGAAACGGAAATGAGGCCGGCAGATGCATCTGAGCACGGAATTGTTGCCTTAGGCCTGGCACCGTCGCTGGGCGTCCAGGCCGGCCCGAAGGACGATGTGCTGAAACCGTGCGACGAAACTTCGTTTAAGTCAGGCTCGCACTATTTAAACACGGGGGTTTAGATCGCGCTGGATTATGCTATAAATCGTTGGTTTCACTCTGGCTCGTGGAAACGATTCCGCCATCGCGTGCAGCGAGGTGCGGCATGGCGATCGGGAAGAAAGGGCGGATTATGAAGTTTTTTTTATCTGGCCGGCCGGAAACCTCGACGCCGGATTCGAGGCCGTCACCAAACGGGTGGATACCGCCGAAACGGAGCAACAGTTTATCCGGTTGAACGTTAACATGCTGTAGGACGCGGCGGCTGCCGGGCCGGGATAGTTAAAATCGAAAGGAAGATACCATGAAAAAAACCGCTCTGTTTGCGGGGATGGCGTGTGCGTTCGCGCTGGCGGCACAGGCCGGTAAACCGCTGAACGTTTTGTTGATTGCCATCGACGACCTGCGGCCCCAGCTGGGTTGCTACGGCGCCCCGGACATGCTCACCCCGAACATTGACCGGCTCGCGGCGCGCGGCGTGAAGTTCAACCAGGCCTATTGCCAATATCCGGTCTGCAACCCGAGCCGCGCCTCGTTCCTGACCGGCAAGCGGCCGTTCGAACTGGAGATCGTCTCCAACACCGTTGCGTTGCGGCAAAAGTGGCCGGACATCGTCACGCTGCCCCAGCTCTTCCGGAACCAGGGCTATTTCACCGCCGGACTCGGCAAGATCCTGCACCTGGGAATCAACACCGAAGGAAAGCCGCAATTGTTCGTCGATCCCGCCTCCTGGGTCCATTTCTTCGACAGCCTCGGTCCGGCGACCAAGCTGGGCCGCAAGGGCGAGGGGCGCAACCTGACCGGCGGCGCGTTGGAGTGGTGCCATTGGCTGGCCGCCGATGGCGGCGACGAAGACCAGGGCGACGGCCTGATTGCCGCCGAGGCGGTGCGGATGCTCGAGGAACACCGCGCCGGACCGTTTTTCATCGGCGTCGGCTTCCACAAGCCCCACGACCCTTTCATTGCGCCGAAAAAATATTTCGACCTCTATCCGCTGGACCAGGTCAAGCTGGCCGACGAGCCCGCCGACCGCTCGCCCATGCTCAAGCTTTCGCTGCCCAGTCATACCGACTTCGCCGGGTTTACCGACCAGGAGCGGCGCGAGTTCAAGCGCGCCTACCAGGCCTGCACCACCTTCGCCGATGCGCAGGTCGGCAAGGTGCTCGACACGCTCGACCGGCTCGGCCTGTGGGACAACACCATCGTCCTGTTGCTCGGCGACAACGGCTACCACCTCGGCGAACACGAATGGTGGAACAAGGTGACGGTCTACGAGCTCGGCGCGCGCGTCCCGCTGCTGGTCTGGGTGCCGGGCGGGAAGGGGATGGGCACGGCCACCGACTCGACCGCCGAGTTTGTCGATTTGTTCCCCACGATCATCGACTATTGCGGCCTGGAAGCCCCGCACAAGCTCTCGGGCAAGAGCCTGCGCCCGGTGCTGGAGTCGCCGGGAAAAACGGTCGAACAACCCGCCTACACGCAGGTGTCGCGGGGCAAGGCCATGGGCTACAGCGTCCGCAGCGGCCGCTGGCGCTTCATCCAGTGGGGCGAGGACGGCTCCGGTGGGTTCGAGCTTTACGACCACGCCAAGGATGAACTCGAATACTACAACCTCGCGAACGATCCCGAGCATGCCGCCGCCCGGAAGAAACTTGAACAACTCCTGCGCGACGGCTTTCCCATGGTGGAAAACTAGGGATCCAAAAACGGCAACGCCGACGGAAATTCAGGATAGACTCGACCCGCCGTTTGCGCGGGTCGGCAGTCGATGGGAAGGTGGGCGCATGAATACGAGGGTGTGCAATACGGTTCGGTTGTTCGGTTTGTTCTGGTTGGGCTGTTTGGGTGTGGACGGGGCATGCTTGAACGCGAAGGATTCCGGCTATCGCGGTATCTTTTTGATACATACAAGGGCTCTAAGGGGATCGGAAAACATTGAAGTACCATCCTTGATCAGGAGCAGAGGTGTTTTGGTGTAGGAACGTTAACCTGAACGAAGTGAAGGAAACGTTGCCCGCATGAATAGCCTCCTCTCGCACGGCACCGCTTCCCCTTCGGGGTAAGCAGTCCTACATCCGGAAAACCCAGTGGTGAAAACGGTACAATGGGGAAATTCGGTATTGCCGCTTCGCTGCCGTCGCTTTGCGCCAGCCTCACTGCGTGTCCGTGGTTCATCTTGGTTTTTAGGTTGAAGCAAACCCCTGCTGGCTTTGCGGCAGCCGCGCCGGACGGGGTTTCATTTTTCTTCGGAAAGAAGGCCGAGCCTGTGGCCTTGGTCGACGGCGGCGGGGGCGTTGCGGACATGGAGTTTTTCATAGAGCTTGGCGACATGGTAGTCGACGGTCGAATATTGGATCTCCAGCCGGTCGGCAATCTCTTTTTTCAGGAGGCCTTCTGCAAGTAGCCTAAGCACTTCCGATTCCCGGATTGAAAGCTCGGGTGCGGGTTTTTCATCGGACAGGTGCGTTTGCAGCGTCTTGAGCATGAGGTGGGCTACGCCGGGATCGAGCATGGCTCCGCCGTCCATGACGATGCGGACTGCATCGGTGATTTGCTGGGGTGTGGCGGTTTTGAGGAGATAGCCGGACGCCCCTTTTTTTATCGCACTCAGGACATCGTTTTCGGCGTTGGATTGAGTGAGGACGATGATCTTGGCATCGGGCGAATAGCTGCGGAAATAGGGCATCGCTTGGCACCCGTCCATGCCCGGCAGTCGCAGATCGAGCAGGATGATATCGGGCTGCGCAGCCGAGCGGTCTTGCAGGCTGCGTAGCGCAATTTCAGCGGTGCCGAATTGACTGGTAAGTTCAAATCCCGGGGTGTGTTTCAAGATCAGGCTAATGCCTTCGCGATACTCCCGGTTGTCTTCTACCAGCATGATGCGTGTGTTTTTCATGAAGCACTCCACTTGCTCAGGTTCCAGCGGTGTATGGGTAGGGTGAGTTGGATCAGGGTGCCACCTTCTGCGGGCGTTGTTGCGACCGCCCGGCCACCAAGCAACCGCGCACGGCGTCGCGTCGACGATGGAACTGTTCGCTGCGTTCCGCACCCATTGTCCGCAACGCTGAGCGTGAGTTGCTGCGGGGTCATGGCGACACGGGAAACCACGCGGGTTGCCCCGGAGTGGCGGATCACGTTGATCAGGCACTCTTTGTAGAAAAGCATGAGGTCGACGCGCTTAGCGGGTTTCAGGCGGTGCAGTAGAGGCTCGCCTTCAAAGGTGATGTTGTGTTCAAGGTCGGCCGCGAGCCGTTCGGTGGTGCGGCGCAGGTCGTCAACGAGGTCCTCATGCAGCTCGTCGGCCTCCAGCATGTTGGTGCAATGCCGCGCGGCCAGGCCGGTTCTGCGGGCCATCTCTTGGAGGTGGATGAGAACGTCCTCCTGTTCATCCGGCGCATTTTTTAGGGTTCGGGCAAGGTTTCCCAGCAACCCAATGGCATGCAGGTTGGCTCCGAGTTCGTCGTGGATGTCGGCGGCGATGCGCTCGCGGGTGCGGTGGATGGCCCGCTGGCGGAAGACCCACTCCAGCAGCATGCCGAAGACAATGGATATCCCTAGACCGGAAGCCAGGCGGACGAGCCAGGCAACCTGCCATTTCTGGCGGGCATAGCGGCGATTCAGCTCCGCGGCCACGCGCGGACGTTCCTTTTCCAGTTCGTGGCGCAGCGCCAGTTCATTGAGCCAGGTACGCACCGGCATGATCTTTCCATAGAGGTTTTGCCCATCGGTGAGCGGAACGGTGTTGGTGGCGAAGTATCCCAGATTAAAGTTGGCGGAGGCGGGTTTGCCCAGCGCCACGTTTGTGTTGCCGGAAAACAGCTCCACTTCCGCAAAGCCAAAGCGTGTTTGCTCCGCACGCTTCCCGAGATAGTGGGGTTCCTTCGCGACCAGCCGGACATAGCGGCAGGCTTGCGGTGCCAGGTTGCGCATGATGATCGGGCCTGTGTCGAACTCGGAGGGCGATTTTAGATTTAGCAGGGTAACCTTGTCGGCGAAGTCGGGCTCGAGCGCCCCCTCGATCCGCAATTGGTTGGGGATGCCAAAATGGGAATCGAACATGTAGGGCAGCGTATCGCCCACCAAGGCGGCGTGAAGGTGGATGCGGTCAACCGGGTAAACCGCTTCAAGGTCGATCGTCAGCGTGGCGGGATCGCCTTCGCCGATCCCGCTGACCACCGCCGGTGAGGTCTCGTCCCCGGCCGCGTCCATGAGGTAGGGAACAAAGCCGTCCACCAGGTTCCCACTTTTCCACGCCTGCCCGCCGGTGTTCTCGCCTTTCACCTGGACTGTGCCCTGCAGGGCCACGTTGCGGTCGCCGCTGAAGGCCATGATTTCCGCGAGCTGGAAGATGCAGCGCTCGTCGAACGCGCTCTTGGATAGCCGTGCGGTTTCGATGCGCACCCAGGAGGCTTGGATGCCGTTGCAGGGAATGACGAGCGGCGCGATGCGGGGCAGGAGGCCGTCCGCCTCGGTGAACGTGGCCAGCCGTATTTCGTTGCCGGGATCCGACGTGCCGCAAAAGACGGAAAACGCGATCGGGAACGCATCGGCTTCATAGTGGTTGACCTGTGCGCGGCGAATAACCGGCACAAGAATGATTTCATCGATCAGTTCCGGCTTGTCCCAGGCAATGCCAATCACTTCGGTTGTTTCGGCACGCGCCCGGTAGGGGAAACGGTAGCCGATCGCCCCGACCCCGCCGCGCAGGGTGAAGTGCGAAAGGACGTTCAGGTTCGCATCAATTGCTTCAACCCGCTCTTCCAGCTCGGCAAGCGCGGCCTCTCTCAGAAATAGGTCGAAGTGGTCTGCCGTGCCGGGGAGCGGCGCGCCACAGGCGAGCAGGGATCCCAGCCATCCGGCGACGTGAAAGCACTTTTTCATGGAAGATGCTTTTAACACGAAAGGGCGCACGAGCAAACGGTAATTGAAAAAACGATTTCACCGATCAGCGACAGTAGCGCAAGCGTCCCGTTTGCTTGCTGGAGGGGCGAGGCTCCGTCCGAGCCGTAGCACCGGTGCGGAATGAGGCTCGGACGGAG
>JBGSLE010000080.1:0-7981 GCA_041740875.1 Pontiella sp.
GAAGAACTCGCCCGCACCTTCGCCCGCGCCAACACCAATCGCGTCGCCGACCTCCTCGAAACCCTCGCCGCCCTCGGCCAAGCCCGCCAGCTCGAGGACGGGCGCTATTCGGCGGGGTAAGTCGGAGGATAAAATGAACGAAGCGGACAGCAACAAGGAGAAGAAGAGCGGGCGGACACCGGGCCGCTGTCCTGCGCCGGAGGAGCGGCTGATTCCGCCGCGCGGGGATTACCGCACCCTGCTTTCCTTCCAAAAGGCGGAGGTGGTTTACGACATCACCTTCCGCTTTGCGCACACTTTTCTTTCGCGCGGCGACCGGACGGTCGACCAGATGATCCAGTCAGCGCGATCCGGCAAGAAAAACATCCTGGAGGGAAGCAAGGCCGGGCGGACCTCGAAGGAGACCGAAATCAAGCTGACGAATGTCGCCCGCGCCAGCCTGGAAGAGCTGCTGGATGATTATCTGGATTTTCTGCGGGCGCGCGATCTGCCGCTTTGGGAGAAGGATTCGAAGGAGGCGCTGTTTGTCCGCAAGCTTGGGCGGAAGGAGCCGCAGACCTACGAGCTTTACCGCGAATTTGTGGAAACCCGTCCGGCGCAGGTGACGGCCAATATCGCGGTTTGCCTGATCAACCAGACCAATTATTTGATCGACCAGCAACTGCTGCGGCTGGAGGAGGATTTTGTGAAGGACGGCGGCCTGCGCGAGCGCATGACGCGCGCCCGCCTGGCCGGCAAGCGCGGGACGTATGGGAAGGATGGGAAAGATAAACCCGCCGGGCAGTGAAAAACGCATCCTTCCCATTCATCCCCTTCCTCCCACCGGCCCCGAGGTGAAACGCGATTTCCAAGCGCGTTCAAGCGTGCGCGGAGCGCCCGCTCCACCTTTCTATCCAGGGGGCTGGAAAGCCCCCTTTTCGGAGCGGGGACATTCCTGTCCCCGGAGCATGCTGCAAATCCCCGCAGACCCTCAGATCTCCGTGCCAAGGTATATCGTCTGACTCCCACGATCGTGGTATCCAGACGATATACTTCCGCTGGCCAAAGCGCTAAGCCCGGAACCCGTGGCGGACAGCTCTGCTGAGACCGCATCGTTCCCTTCAGGAGCAAAACACCCCAAAACCTGTATATTCCATGCTTGATAGTTGTATAAAACGCAACTATCATGCTTGATATGAACATAAACCGAATGGCTTCCGAACCGCTGGTCGATTCCCTGCGCGTGAAGGAAATCCTGGGCGACACCCGCGACAAGCGCGGAAAAATCGCCCGGATGATTCAATCGGGCGAGCTGATCCCATTGCGACGGGGGCTTTACGCAACCCGGCAAAACCTCAACCCGCTGGGTCTCTCCGCGAGCATTTACGGTCCATCCTATATCAGCTTCGAGACCGCGCTTTCTTTTCATGGACTCATCCCCGAGGCGGTTCATGAAATCACTTCCGCGACACTGAAGCGGCCAAGAGAATTCCAAAATACCTTCGGACGGTTCCGTTACCGCCGGGTTTTGGCAAAGGTGTTTCCCATTGGAATAGAACGGATGGCGGAATCGGAGATTCCGTTTCTCATGGCTTCGCCAACCAAGGCGCTGTGCGACCGCATCGCACTCGAACCACGCATGCGATCCATATCCGATGTGAAGCGCTGGGCGGAATTGATGCGCCTCAACGAGGAGATTGACTTTGATCCGGCGGTTCTTGCGGAGTGTGCCGCAAACTATAAGCGGCCGGCGGTGCGGCTTTTGCAGCGCACGGTTGAAAAATACGGAAGGCTCCTGCCATGAATAAAGCGCTCGAAGACATGCTTATGCAATACAACCCCGTCACACCGGCCGACTGGCATCACGCCATGCGGGAGGTTGTGCAGGAAATCGTCCTGTTGGGGTTCTGGCGCAGCGGCTTCTTTGAGCAGGCGGCGTTTTACGGAGGAACCGCCCTGCGGATTTTCCACGGACTCAACCGCTTTTCGGAGGATCTCGATTTTTCGTTGATCAGCGAACGAAGCGACTACCGGCTTGAACCGGCACTTTCATCCGTAAAAACGGAGCTGGCCGCCTGGGGCCTCTCGTTTGAGGCCGTACCAAAATCGCCCGGAGACCGAACCGGCATTGAATCTGCCTTTCTCAAGGGGAATACCCGCATCAACCTGCTGAACATCGGACTTCCCGAGGAGTTAAACCGACACTTCCCCCACAATCAGAAGATAACCGTCAAACTGGAATTGGATACCACCCCCCCGCCCCTTGCCAAAACAGAGATCAAGACCCATCTTCTGCCAACCCCGTTTCAGGTGAGGCTCTTCGATCTTCCGACTCTTTTTGCCGGCAAACTGCACGCACTGCTGTTCCGGGACTGGAAGAGCCGGGTCAAGGGGCGCGACTTTTACGACTTCGTCTGGTATGTCAGCCGCAATGTGCCGGTGAACCTTCCGCACCTTGAGGCACGCATAGCAAACAGAGGCACTCCGCAAGCAGACAAAATGGATTTGGCCGGGTTGCAACTCCTGCTGAAAAAGCGGATTGAAACAGTGGATATCCCCGCTGCCGCCGAAGAAGTCCGCCCCTTCCTGCGCGATCCCCGCGAACTGGAGTTGTGGAACAAAGAGTTTTTTACGGGGCTGATCCCAAAGATACATGCAATCTGACGAGGCCAAGGGCGCATCCCTTATCCGGCGGAGGTTCGGCGGGCGAAGGCCGCAAGGTGGAACGCGATTTCCAAGCGCGTTCAAGCGTACGCAGAGCGCCCGCTCCACCTTTCTATCCAAGGGGCTGGAAAGCCCCCTCGCCGGAGCGGGGACATTCCTGACCCCGGAGTATGCTGAAAATCCCCGCAGACCCTTTGATCTCCGTGCCAAGGTATATCGTCTGGCACCCACGATCGTGGTAGCCAGACGATATACTTCCGCTGCCCAAAGACCAAAGCGCCTTCCCGCCGCATCCTAGAATTCGTACCCCAAGCCGACGATGATCTGGAAATCGTCCTGTTCGGGCACGGAGCCGTCCGACGCCGCCTGCGGCCGTTCGGTGCGGTCCCAGACAAAGGAGAGGTCGAGGTCGAAATCATCGACGAGATCGATCGAGAGCGTGGAAACCAAATGGTGGGTGTAGCGCCCGTTGTCGTCGTTCAAAAAACGGCAACTGTAGTCGAAGAGGTAATCGGTGCGCTTGGAAACCTCGACATCGAGTTTTGTTCCCGCGCTGATAAACGGCGACCCGGATTGCTCGTCCTCCCCCGCTTGCACCGAATCGAAGCGTTGCTGCTGGTAGCCGCCCCCCGCCCCGACCGTCCACTCCGCCTTCGGCCCGCGGACCAGGTCGTGGCCGACGCCGGAGCCGACGGAATATTGCCCCGCTATGTTTGAAAAGGGATCGCGGAAATATTCGGCCGAGACGACTTTCCAGTAGAAGCGGCTGGTGAGGAAGCGGTCGAAATACCCGCTCAGGCGATAGTTGTTGGCCGTCTCTTCCCCTTGGCTCCGGCCGTAGTTCGACAAATAGTCCATGTTGAAGCGCGTCTCCACCGAACGGCGCTTGAGGTTGGCGATCACGTTGGCATCGACGGTCTCGACATTCCCGCCGCGCAGCGTGGCGCCCACCGAAACCGAACCCGACCAGCGATCCCGCTCGTGGCTGGCCCGCGGGGCGATCGACACCAGCTCCCGGCGGTTCACCTCAACCATCTCGTCGCCGTCGCGGAGGACGATGGTTTGCCCGTCGATCTCCAGGAGGCCGCGCACGACCTCCATTTCGCGGTGGCCACGTTCGAGCAATACGGTCTGGGCATTGCGGGTGCGCATCCGCCGGACATCCTCGAAATCGAATTCCTGCAACCCGAGTTCGTCACTATCGAACTCGAGGGATTGGTCGTACATCACCTTGAAGTCGCCCTTGAGCCATTCGCCGGAGGTGAGCTGGAGCCAGTCGAACGTTTGATCCGGCGGCGGATAGAAGGCCGCCCACGGATCATCGGCTGCCCCGCCCCGGGCGGCGGCGCACAGAAGCGCGATGGCCACCACCGCCAGCCCTATGCCCTTGCCGCCTATGGGTCGTCCGTTCCGCATCGGGGCTTTATGCCCGAATCCCCCCGCCGGAAAAAGAAAAACCGGCGCCTTCGGTTGGAGACGAAAATGGTTCGTTAAACAAAAGATCCGTCGTATAGAGTTCCGCACTATTGGTGGCATGCATCCACCGATTGGCAAGGGGTACTCCATGGCAGGGGAAATCGGGTTGACGGAAATGCGGGAGATGGCGGGGCAGCTGGACTTCGAGACGCTGCTGGCGGAGCTCTCGGCACGGTTCATCAGCCTGCCGGCGGAGGCGGTCGATGGGGAAATCGTCGCGGCGCAGCGGCTCGTCTGCGAACGCCTCGGGCTGGATCTTTCCGCGTTGTGGCAGTGGGAGGGCGAGGAGCAAATAAACCTGCTGCTGACCCATTACCACCGCGAGGGGAACGAACCGCCGGTTCCCGAGCGCATGGATGCGGAGACCTTCTTCCCGTGGTCGCGGCGCCAGTTGCTGGATGGCCAGCTTGTTGTCGTAAGCTCTGCGGAGGAGCTGCCGGCCGAGGCCGCCATCGACCAGGCCAACTGGCGCCATTTCGGGGTCAAAACCACGCTGACCATTCCGCTGGCCGCCGGGGGAACGGCGATCGGCACGGTTTCCTTCAACGACATGCGGGCCGAGCGCGCCTGGTCGGAAGCGTTGATCCGGCGGCTAAAGCTTGTGGCGCAGGTTTTCGCCAACGCGCTCGTCCGCAAGCGCTCCGAAGAGGCCTTGCGCGAGAGCGAGGCGCGGCTGGAGCTGGCCGCCGATTCCGCCGGCGCGGGGCTCTGGAGCCTCAACCTGGCCTCGGAAAGCTTTTGGCTCACGGACAAGACCCGGGAGCTGATCCAGCTGGTGCCGGGCGAGCCCCTCGTTTTGGGCCAGTTCCTCGAACGGGTGCATCCCGACGACCGGGCCGCGGTGCGGCTGATTTTGGAAAAAGTGACCGGGTCGCGGGACGAGGCGCGGGTGGAATACCGGATCGTCCATGCGGACGGAAGCGTACGGTGGCTGGCCTCGCGGGGGCGGTTGCAATGCGGGGTGCCGGGCGAGGCGGACTGCGTCGTGATGGGAATCACCGTGGATGTCACCGAGCGCAAGGAGCGTGAAGAACATCTCCGCTCCAGCGAGGCCCGGCTCGCCTCGGCGGTCGAGATGGCGGGACTGGGCTTCTACGAGGTGGTCGATGGCGAGCGCTTCTCCTTTATGGACAACAGGGGGCGCGACCTCATCGGTGCCCCGGCAGGGCAGGACCAGCGCCTGCCGATGGTCCAGTTCTGGGCTGATCGCATCCATCCGGAAGACCGCCCCTTCGTCATGGAGCTGTACCGGAAGATGCATGCGGGGGAGTTGGATCTGGTCTCGCCCGAATACCGCTACCTCCATCCGCAGCGCGGCACGATCTGGCTCCACCACCTCAGCCACATCCTCGCCCGGGACGGAGCCGGACGGGCCATCCACATCATCGGGGTTCTCCGAGACATCACCGCGCAAAAGCGCTCCGAGGAGGAGCTGCGCAATGCCCTCGCCGAAGTGCAGGTCCTGCGCGACCGCTTGCAGCAGGAGAACGTCTACCTGCGCGAACAACTGCGCCGCGACGACGGGCAGGATGCGATCGTGGGCGAAAGCGAAGCCATTCTCCAGATGATCGCCAAGGCGCGCAAGGTGGCCCCCACGGGCGCGACGGTGCTGATCACCGGCGAGACCGGCACGGGCAAGGAGCTGCTCGCCCAGATGATCCACGACCTGGGTTCGCGCAAGGGGAAGGCCATGGTCAAGGTCAACTGCGCCGCCCTGCCCGCGCCGCTGATCGAAGGCGAGCTCTTCGGGCGGGAAAAGGGCGCCTATACCGGCGCCATGACCCAACAGTGCGGCCGCTTCGAGATCGCGGACGGCTCCACCATCTTTCTCGATGAAATCGGCGACCTGCCGCTGGAGTTGCAGACCAAGCTGCTGCGCGTCCTGCAGGACGGTTGCTTCGAGCGGCTCGGCAGCCACCGCACCCTCCGGACGGATTGCCGCGTGGTGGCCGCAACGAACCGCGACCTGGCCAAGATGGTTCGCGAGGGCCGGTTCAGGGAAGACCTCTTCCACCGCCTCAACGTCTTCCCGATCCACGCGCCGCCGCTGCGCGAGCGCGTGGAGGACATCCCGCTGCTGGTCTGGAAATTCGTCCAGGAGTTCAACACCAAGATGGGCCGTTCGATCGACTCCATCCCCCGGCAGACCATGGAGCGCATCAAGTGCTATCCGTGGCCGGGCAATGTGCGCGAATTGCGCAACCTGGTGGAGCGGGCGATGATCCTGAGCGAGGGCCGTTCGCTGAAAATGGAGCTGCCCGACACGGACCGCGACGCGCCCGTCCGCCTAGATACGCTCGAAGCCGTCGAGCGAAACCACATCCGGACCGTGCTCGAGCGCACGCACTGGCGCATCAGCGGGAAAGACGGCGCCGCCAGTATCCTCGGCATGGTGCCGACCACGCTCCACTCCCGGATGAAAAAACTGGGCATCACCCGACCGACGACTTAGCCCTCCTCCTTTTTTGACGATATTTCGCCAGCATGGCGGCATTTCGCCAAAACAAAACTCAAGCCCATGGGAAAGCCCATGCGCAACGCCCTTGTTTCCAGTGTGTTGCACCTCTTTCTCCGACTGGCACTGTTCATGCCTTATCCTGCCGTTCCACATTCGGCTTAGGCTGAGAAAAACCAACCAGAAAGAAACCGGGGTTCAACATGAAGATTCGTACATTCGCGCTTACCACCCTCGCCGCCAGCATGGCCTTGACCACGCAAAACACCGCCGCGGAAGCCAAGGGCCCCTCCGTGCAAGCCCTGCTCGGCGCCGTCAAGTACGACGGCCTCCAGTTCGAGAGCAGCACCGGGGCCGGTTCGAAAACCATCGACTTCTCCACCCTCCCGCAGATCGGCGGAGCCTGGAGCACGGCTCCAAAGGGGGAGCGGCTCCAATTCGGCCTGGAGTGCAGCTTCCTGCTGGGCTTCAACTTTGAATCCACCGACTACAGCCCCACCCCCACCACGCGCGTCTATGTGGACTACGACATCTGGACCTTCGACATCGCCGGCGGCCTCTACGCCAACCTCTTCATGGGCCGGAACGAAGCCGTGCGCCTCTACGCCGCCGCCGGCCCGATGATGATGCCGACGCTCTTCTATTCCGATAGCTACGTGGACAATGCGGTCCTCGACGACAGCTACGACCGCAGCAACGAAAGCGCCTTCGGCTATGGCCTCTACGCCCGCACCGGCATTGAATTCCGCATCCAGGAATACGGCATGCTCGGCCTCGGCCTGCGCGGCAGCTGGCTCAACACCGACCTCAGCAACTCCGGCACGCTGGCCGGAATCGGCGCCTTTGCCACCTATACGGCCGGCCTGTAGGAGACCCATGAAAACCGACGCGGTCACGCTCACGATTGACATGCGCTTCGATCCGGGAAAAGCCGGCCAAGCCATCGAACTGCTCACCTTCGGTAGCGGCAGGATCGAGGCGAAAACCGGCTGCCGGGAATGCCTCGTTACCCGCGATGCGGCTGAAGGAAACCGGGTGCGGTACAGCGAGTCGTGGGCGTCGGAAAGCGCCTTCCAACGACACCTCCAGTCGGAGGAATTCCGCCTCGTGCTCGTCGCGATGGAGCTCTGCCGCGAAGAGCCGGAGGTGGTGGTCGGAAACTTTTCAGGACACGTCGGCCTAGTCTATTTGCAACAACTTTGCGCCCGGCAGGGAGCCGGCGAAACAAAACCATAACCATACCCAAGGAGATGAAGACCATGGAAAACTACAAACGCATCGCAGGGATCGCCCTGCTGGCGGCCGCCACGGCCGCATCCATCGGCTGCACGAAATGCAAAACCCAAGCCGAATGCTGCGACGCCAAAACGGACGCCTGCTGCGCATCCGCGCCTGCGCCTGCGGCCG
>JBGSLE010000081.1:0-2742 GCA_041740875.1 Pontiella sp.
CCTGGTCGAGGAAGCCCGCGCCCTGCTGCCGCTCGGCCTCTCGGCCACCGCCCGCCAGGCCATCGGCTACGCCGAGGCCTTCGCCGTGGTGCGCAACGAGATTTCGCTCGACGCCGCAATGGAAAAGACCATCATCCGCACCCGCCAGCTCGCCAAGCGCCAGATGACTTGGTTCCGCAACCAGCTCCGCGTCGAGTGGATCGATCTCCCGCCGGGAGCCGCGATCGAAGAGGTGGCCGGGGCGGTCATGGCGGCGTGGGGCAGGATTGGCGCAACCCCGGTTGTTTTTTGATGGGGTGAGCGGGTTCCGGAGACGTATGTCTGATTTGTACGAAATAAAAAGTACCGCAAAAGAGACCGTCCTACTCGTCGGCGTGCTGTTGCGCGGCGAAGAGGAGTGGCGCGTCAAGGATACGATGGACGAACTCGCGCAGCTGGCCGAAACCGCCGGCGCCGAAGTCAAGGGACGCTTCCTCGTCCGCCAGCCGAAAATAAAGGCCGGCCACTACATAGGCTCCGGCAAGGCTCTGGAGATTGCCGACTGGATCAAGGAAAACCCCGTTTCGCTGGTGGTGTTCGACGACGACCTCTCGCCCGCCCAGGGCCGCAACCTTGAAACCAAGTTCGAGGTGCGCGTGCTCGACCGCACCCAGCTCATCCTCGATATTTTCGCCCAGCGCGCCAAGACCAAGGAGGGTTGCCTCCAGGTCGAACTCGCCCAGCACCAATACCTCCTGCCGCGCCTGCGCCGCATGTGGACCCACCTCGAACGCCAGCAGGGCGGCATCGGCCTGCGCGGCCCCGGCGAAACCCAGATCGAAGTCGACCGCCGCCGCATCAACGAAATGATCGGCCGGCTCAAGGAAGACCTGGAATTCGTCCGCACCCGCCGTACCGAGCAGCGCCGCGGCCGCCGCCGCCAAGGCTGGGCGCTCGTGTCGATCGTCGGCTACACCAACGCCGGGAAATCGACCCTGCTCAACCGCCTTTCCGATTCCGACATCTACGTCGCCGACCAGCTCTTCGCCACCCTCGACCCCACCACGCGCCAGGTGGAACTGCCCAACCACGAGCCAATGCTGATGACCGACACCGTCGGCTTCATCCAAAAGCTGCCGCACCATCTGGTCGAATCCTTCAAGGCCACGCTCGAAGAGGTGATCGAGGCCGACCTGCTGCTGCACGTCGTCGATGCGTCGCACCCGCAGGTGGAATTGCAGATCGAGGCGGTGCTCAAGGTGCTCGACGAACTCGGCGCGATCGACAAGCCGATGCTCTACGTCTTCAACAAGATCGACCAGGAAAAGGGTGCCAACGCCGCCAAGCGCCTCGCCCTGCGCTTCCCCAATTCCGTGGCCGTCTCCGCGCTGACAGGCGAAGGCACCGACCGGCTGTTCGACGAATTGGCCGATATTCTCAAGAGCCGCAAAATCACGCTCAAGCTTTCCGTGCCGCTGAGCGAAGGCAAGCTCATCGCCCTCTTGCAAAAGAACGACTCCATCCTGGAGCAGGACTACGAAGGCGGCAACGCCGACCTGCTCGTGCGCGTCTCCCCCCAGCTCGCCGCCCTCTGCCAGCCCTTCGCCGTCGTCGAGGGCTAGGTTGCGGGGTTATTTTGTCGGCTTGTAGTATTCCCCTTCTATGCCTTCCATCTTGAACACATGATTCCAGTTGCGGGGAACCGATTTGCCCGGGGTGTACGATTCGATATGAGTTGTGGTTCCAATGCCGGGAAGACGCTGGTTTTTTTCTTTCGGGGCAATCCTGATTTGCATGTATTCCTGCCCGGGATCCTGATTTGGAAAATGGGCCATACGTTCGGGCGCCGGGCCGATCGTGAGCGTGGCAATGCGTGCCTGGCTACTGGATTCGAATTGTTTTTCCAGCGAGGATTCGAGCAGTGCGAAATCGTCGGGGTCGATGATTTCCGCCATGGCTTGCAGGTAGGTTTGGGAAATTTCCGGCGGAACGCCCTCAATCTCATAGACCAGTTTTTCGGCCGAATCCTCGATGCAGACGGAATGGTCGCCTTCCCATGCCTTGATGGCTTTGGAAACCCGTTGACCGGCCTGCTCGACCTGCTTCACCTGTTCGCCGTCCCAGCCAAAGAAGGCGACGAGATCCTTGCTGGGCGCATAGCTGTTGTACGATTGGATTCCCAGTTGATGTGAATTGCCCAACCCCTTCTCTTTCCAATAGTCCATCAGCCAGTCGTAGCGCTTGGTGTTGCGCTCGAGCTTTTGGATGTACGCATTGGCCTCGTCGAGTTCGGCGGCGGTGAGGTCGAGTTCCTGGATGGCCTGGAGCAGCAGTTCCCGTTCCTGCAACCGGGGCGTGGTGTCCGGTTCCGCTGCCGCCAACGGGTCGTTTGCGGTAGGGGCGACGGGATCCGCCGAACCCGCCGGTTTTGGTTTGGAAACGTGGCCGATGGCAAAACCGCCCAGCAAACCGATGACAAAAATCAAAACCGCACCCTTCTTCATCCAATCCCCCTTTAATTTGAAAGAAGATAGCCTTGTATCTTTTCTTTGGTGAGGCAAGCCTTTTCACGCCTCACGCCTCACGCCTCACGCCTCACGCCTCACGCCTCACGCCTCACGCCTCACGCCTGTCACGTCCTGATTTAAAGTTGTCACTTTTCGGTTCTGATTTTTTCATTTTTCGAGGCTCCGAAAGGAGCCGTTCCCCGGCGGTTGACCCGTCCCTAAGGGCGGGGAAACCCGCCCCCTCCTCCGGAGGAGG
>JBGSLE010000082.1:0-4413 GCA_041740875.1 Pontiella sp.
CGCCCCCTCCTCCGGAGGAGGGGGCGGGTTTCCCCGCCCTTAGGGACGGGTCAACCGCCGGGGAACGGCTCCTTTCGGAGCCTCGAAAAATGAAAAAATCAGAACCGAAAAGTGACAACTTTAAATCAGGACGTGACAACATCGTTGTGGTTGTGGTCATATGCCTGTGGCTGCTGCAGGTGTTTGGAGTCATCGGCCGCATTGGCGGCGTCAGTGTTCAATAACCAGGCAACCCAGGAGACAAACCATGAAAAAAATAATTGCCCTATTAGCCGCCGCGACGATGGCGGGCGGCGCGCTGGCTCAAACCAAGCCGTTCAACATCAGCCTCGTTCCGGACGTCGCCTTGTATGGCCGTAGCCAACGGATCGACGGGTTGACGCTCAGCATCTGGGGGGAAAACCCGCAGACGGCGTTGGCGCTGGGGTTTGTGAACGGATCCACCGGCGACAGCGCCGGATTTAGCTGGGCCTTCCTCCTCAACTATGCCGACAACTACAAGGGCGTCCAGTGGGCGGCGGTCAACTATGTGGCCGGCGACTTCCTCGGATGGCAGGCCGGGATCCTCAACTACACGGACGGCTTGATGAAGGGCCTGCAGACCGGCTGGGTAAACTATGCCGGAACGCTGACCGGCCTCCAGTTCGGCTTCGTCAACTATGCCGAAACCGCCGAAAGCGGGGTGCAGATCGGGCTGGTCAACTTGATTCCCTCCAACCCGTGGTTTAGCAACTTGCCGGATCAGCTGGCGCCGGGAATGATCTTCGTCAACTGGGGATTCTAAGCACAACCCTGGTGACGGCGGGGCGGGGTTCCGCGCACGCGATGAACGTGCTCGAAACCTCGTTCCGCATTTTGGCCTGCCCCTTTTTCTTTGCGGTTTCCCGTGCTTGGAAACCAAAAAGGTTCGTGTATATTCCGGCCTCTATTTTTGAAGGAGGCACGGGATGACGAAGAAGAAGTGTCCGCTGGACAGGCCGCAGTTGGAGGCGCTGACGGAGCGTTTTCCGACGCCGTTCCACATCTACGATGAAAAGGGCATCCGCGAAAACGCGCGCCGGCTCAAGGCGGCGTTTGCGTGGAATCCGGGCTTCAAGGAATATTTCGCGGTCAAGGCCGCCCCGAACCCCTACCTCATGAAGATCCTCAAGTCGGAAGGCTTTGGCTCCGACTGCTCCTCCTATCCGGAACTGCTGCTTTCCGAAAAGGTGGGCGTGGTGGGCGAAAACATCATCTTCACCTCCAACGACACCCCGGCCTACGAATACGCCAAGGCCAAGGAGCTGGGCGCGATCATCAATCTCGACGATATTTCGCACATCGGCTATCTCGAACAAGAGGTCGGCCTGCCGGAGCTGGTCTGCTGCCGCTACAATCCCGGCCCGCTCAAGGCCGGCAACGCGATCATCGGCCATCCGGAAGAGGCCAAGTATGGCTTCACCCGCCCGCAGCTCTTCGAGGGCTACCGCCTGTTGCGCGACAAGGGCGTCAAGCGCTTCGGCCTGCACACCATGGTGGCCTCGAACGAGTTGGAGGTTTCCTACTTCCTCGAAACCGCGCACATGCTCTTCGAACTCGTCGGCGAACTTTCCGCCGAGCTGGGCATTGAATTCGAATTCGTCAACCTCGGCGGCGGCATCGGCATTCCCTACCGCCCGGAGCAAAACCCGGTCGATCTGGCCGCGCTGGGCGAGGGCGTCCGCAGGCTCTACGGCGAGTGGATCACCGGCAAGGGGCTCAAGCCGCTCGACATCCGCATGGAGTGCGGGCGCATGGTGACGGGGCCGTACGGCTGGCTCGTGAGCCGCGTGCTGCACAAGAAGCACACCTACAAGCAGTATGTCGGGCTCGATGCCTGCATGGCCAACCTGATGCGCCCGGCGATGTACGGCGCCTACCATCACATCAGCGTCCCCGGCAAGGAAAACGCCCCGTGCGACTTTGTCTGCGACGTCACCGGCTCGCTCTGCGAAAACAACGACAAGTTTGCCATCGATCGCGCCATCCCGCAGGTCGAGGTCGGCGATTTGGTGGTAATCCACGACGCCGGCGCGCACGGCCATTCGATGGGCTTCAACTACAACGCCAAGCTGCGCTCCGCCGAACTGCTGCTGCGCGAGGACGGCAGCGTCGTCCAGATCCGCCGCCCCGAAACGGTGGAAGATCATTTTGCGACGTTGGATTTTGGCGGGCTTGCGACCTTCGGGGCATAAAAATGTAGACGAAGCTTCCAGCTTCGTTAGATTGCGCAGCAGGTAGATGGTTTGAGCTTATGGAGCAGGTTGCTCCAATGACGGAGATGGAGGGAAAAATGTATTTTACAGGAGTATATACCGCACTCGTGACCCCGTTCAGGGCGAGCGGCGAAGTTGATTACCAAAAGATCGGCGAGTTGGTCGAGCGGCAGATCGCGGCCGGCGTCGCCGGCATCGTGGCGGTCGGAACGACCGGCGAATCGCCGACCCTGCGTACGGATGAGCATATCGAGGTGATCCGCGTGGTGGCCGAACAAGCCGCCGGACGGTGCAAGATCATTGCCGGAACCGGGGCCAACTCCACCGTCGAGGCGATCGAGCTGACCGAGGCCGTCAAGGATTTCGGCGTGGACGGCACCTTGCAGGTGACGCCATACTACAACAAGCCCAACAACCTCGGGCTGGTGCGTCACTTTTCCGCCGTGGCCGACCTCGGCCTGCCGGTGGTGCTCTACAACGTGCCCGGGCGCTCCGCGAAGGAAATCCCGCTCTCCGTTATCGCCGAACTGGCCAGGCACCCCAACATTGTCTCCGTCAAGGAGGCCGCCGGTTCCGTTGATCGCGTCAGCGCCATCAAGGGCATCTGCGACCTCGATGTTCTTTGCGGCGACGACTCGCTGGCGCTGCCGATGATCGCCGTCGGGGCCTGCGGCGTCATTTCCGTGGCCTCGAACCTGATTCCCGCCGAAGTGGTGGCGCTGGTCGGTGCCGCGCTGGCGGGCGACTATGAAACCGCGCGCGTCCTGCACCTGAAGTACCACCGGCTCTTCGGGGATCTCTTCATCGACACCAACCCGATCCCGGTCAAGGCCGCCATGGCCATGAAGGGCATGATTGCCGAGACCTACCGCCTGCCAATGTGCGAAACCACGGAAGCGAACAAGGCGGTGCTGCGCAAGACAATGGAGAATGCGGGCATTCTCTGATTTTTGAATGGCGATTTTTGATTTTCGATTTTCGGGTCTCCGACGGTTTTATTGCGATCTTGGCATGACTGACGAACCAAATGAAGTACGGCTATCATTGTGGCCTCCAGAAAGACAGCAGGTGGACTATGAATAAAGAGGCGTCGCAGACCGACCAATCAAAAATCAAAAATCAAAAATCAAAAATCGTCATCCTCGGCGCCGCCGGACGAATGGGCAAGACCCTGATCCGCTGCATTTTGGAAAACAAGGTGCCGGGCCTGGAGCTGCATGGCGCGGTCGATCTGTGGGATGCGCCGGATCTGGGCAAGGATGCCGGGCTGATGGCGGGCTGCAGGGAAGCGGGCGTCAGGCTGGTCAACAACCTGGAAGAGGTCGGGAAGACGGCCGACGTGATCGTCGATTTTTCCTCGCACTTCGGTACCGCCGGCAACGCGCCGCGCATCGCGGAATGGGGCACGGCGTGGGTGATTGGAACGACCGGGCTCAACGACGAGGAGCTCGCCGCGATCCATGCCGCCGCCGCAAAGACGGCCGTCGTGCTGTCCGGCAACATGAGCCTCGGGATCAATTTGCTGTGCAACCTGGTCGAGGCCGGCGCCCGCGCCCTCAAGGGCCGGGGCTACGACATTGAAGTGATCGAACGCCACCACAACCTCAAGAAGGATGCGCCCAGCGGCACTGCGCTCATGCTTGGCCGCGCGGCGGCCACGGGCTACGACTGGGATCTCAAGGACGTACAGGTGGACGGCCGCACGGGAATGCCCGGCGAACGGCCCGAAAAGGAGATCGGCTTCCACGCCCTCCGTGGCGGCGACATCGTGGGCGACCACACCGTCATGCTCGCCGGCATGGGCGAATTGCTCGAACTTTCGCATCGCGTCACCAATCGCGATGTCCTCGCCATCGGCGCCCTCCAGGCCGCTGCGTGGGTCGCCGGGAAACCGGCGAAGCTCTACAGCATGAAGGATGTGCTCGGGCTCTGAGGCGTGAAGATTGAAGAGTGACGATTGATCCGTGAGGCGGGACGGATGATGCGTGACGATTGATTCGTGAATGTGCTTGCCGGGTTTGCGTGGCACCGCAGAATTCTCACGCCTGTCACGTCCTGATTTAAAGTTGTCACTTTTCGGTTCTGATTTTTTCATTTTTCGAGGCTCCGAAAGGAGCCGTTCCCCGGCGGTTGACCCGTCCCTAAGGGCGGGGAAACCCGCCCCCTCCTCCGGAGGAGG
>JBGSLE010000083.1:0-7610 GCA_041740875.1 Pontiella sp.
ACTCCTCCGCGCCGAGCAGCGCCGCCACGGCGATGTCGCGCCCGGTGAGCAGCTTGCCGTCGACCTCGACGCGGATGCGGCTGCGCAGGTTGTTGAGCACGAGCGTCTGCTGGGCTTCCGCCAAGCCGAGTTCCCACGGCAGGCCGGCGTGCTTGATCGACGACTGCGGCGAAGCGCCGGTGCCGCCATCGTAGCCGGAGATCAGCACCACCTCGGCCTTGCCCTTGGCCACGCCTGCGGCGACGGTGCCAACGCCGACTTCGGAGACGAGCTTGACGTTGATGCGCGCCAACGGGTTGGCGTTCTTCAGGTCGTGGATGAGCTGGGCCAGGTCCTCGATCGAATAGATGTCGTGGTGCGGCGGCGGGGAGATGAGCGTCACGTACGGCGTGGAGTGGCGCGTGCGGGCAATCCACGGCTTGACCTTGTGGCCGGGCAGCTGTCCGCCCTCGCCGGGCTTGGCGCCCTGCGCCATCTTGATCTGGATTTCGTCGGCGTGGGCGAGGTAGTTGCTCGTCACCCCGAAGCGGCCGGAGGCCACCTGCTTGATGGCGCTGCGGCGCAGATCGCCGTTGATGTCGCGATCAAAGCGGTCGGCATCCTCGCCCCCTTCGCCGCTGTTGCTCTTGCCGCCGATGCGGTTCATGGCGATGGCGAGGGTTTCGTGCGCCTCCTGGCTGATGGAGCCATAGGACATGGCGCCGGTCTTGAAGCGCTTGACGATCGTCGTCCACGGTTCGACCTCGCGCAGCGGCACGGGCGGGCGGACTTTCTTGAACTCGAAGAGCCCGCGCAGGGTGCAAAGGTGCTTGTTGCGGTCGTTGACGAAGGCCGAGAACTCCTTGTAGCGGTCGAGGTTGTCGGTGCGGACCGCCTCTTGCAGCAGGGCGACCGCCTGCGGGTGAAGCAGGTGCTTTTCGCCGTCGCGCCGCCACTTGTAGGCGCCGCCGAGTTCGAGCTTGAGGTTCTTGGCGATGGGCCGGGCCGGGAACGCCTTGCGGTGGCGCGCCTCGATTTCGCGGGCGATGCCGTCGAGCCCGATCCCGCCGATGCGCGAGGGCGTGCCGGCGAAGTACAGGTCGATCACGCTGCGGTTGATGCCGATGGCCTCGAAGATCTGCGCGCCACGGTAGGAGTGCAGCGTCGAGATGCCCATCTTGGACATCACCTTGAGCATGCCCTTGTTGACGGACTTGATGTAGTTGGCCACGGCCTTGGCGGGCTTGATGTCGGTGAGGTAGCCATCTTCGACCATCTCGTCGATCGTTTCGAAAACCATGTAGGGGTTGACGGCGCCGGCGCCGAAGCCGAAGAGCAGGCAGAAGTGGTGGACTTCGCGCGGTTCGCCGCTTTCGACCACCAGGCCGCAGCGGGTGCGCTGCATGTGGCGGATGAGGTGGTGGTGGACGGCCGCCGTGGCTAGCAACGCGGGGATCGGCGCGCGCTCATTGTCGGCCGAACGGTCGGAGAGCACCAGGAGGGTGTGACCGCTTTCGATGGCCTTCGAGGCGTCGGCGCAGAGTGCCGCAAGCGCCTCGCGCAGGGCGGGTTCGCCGTCCGCCGCCAGATAGGTGATCGGCAGGGTGGCCGCCTTGAGCCCCGGCTGGTCGAGCCGGAAAATCTTCTGCATCTCCTCGTTGGTCAGGATGGGCCGCTCGATCTTGAGCTGGCGGCAATGCTCGGGCGTTTCCACGAAGAGGTCCTGCTCGCTGCCAATGTTGGTGACGAGGGAGGTGACGAGCTCCTCGCGGATGGCGTCGAGCGGCGGATTGGTGACCTGGGCGAAAAGCTGCTTGAAATAGTCGTAGAGCATCTGCGGCTTTTCGGAGAGGACGGCAAGCGGGGTGTCGATGCCCATTGCGGAGGTCGGCTCCATGGCCGTCGTGGCCATCGGCTGGATCAGGTGGCCGAGATCCTCCATGGTGTAGCCGAAGAGGCGCTGGCGCCCGGGCACCGCCGCCAGGTCGGCAGGCTCCACCGGCACGTCCGGCAGGTCGCCGAGGTTGACGAGGTTTTGCTTGAGCCATTCGCCGTAGGGCTGCTGCGTGGCGATCTGCTGCTTGATCTCCTCGTCGGGAATGATGCGGCCGGCCTCCATATCGACCAGGAACATGCGGCCCGGCTCCAGGCGGCCCTTGTACTCCACGTTGGCCGGATCGATGTCCACGATGCCGGTCTCGGAACCCATGATGACATAGCCATCCTTGGTGACGAGGTAGCGCGAGGGGCGCAACCCGTTGCGGTCGAGGATGGCGCCGAGGCAGGTGCCGTCGGTGAAGGGGATCGAGGCGGGGCCGTCCCACGGCTCCATCAGGGTGGAGTGGTATTCGTAGAAGGCCTTCTTTTCGGGCGACATGGTCTTGTGGTTCTGCCACGCCTCCGGGATGAGCATCATCATCACGTGCGGCAGCGAACGGCCGGTGTGGTAGAGCAGCTCTACCGCATGGTCGAGCTGGGCGGAGTCGGAGAGGCCGGGCTGGATGATCGGGAAGATTTTTTCGATGTCTTCGCCGAAGAGTTCGGATTGGAAGAGGCCCTGGCGGGCGTTCATCCAGTTGAAGTTGCCGCGGCAGGTGTTGATTTCGCCGTTGTGGCACATCAGGTGGAAGGGCTGCGCGAGCTTCCAGGCCGGGAAGGTGTTGGTGCTGTAGCGCTGGTGGACGAGCGCGAGGGCGCTGACGAACTCGGGATCGAGCAGGTCGGTGTAGTAGCCCTCCATCTGCTCCGGCAGCAGCAACCCCTTGTAGATGATGATGCGGCAGGTGAGCGTCGGGATGTAGAAGTCGTTCTTGGCGGACATGTCCGACTTGAAGATCTTGTTTTCGGCCACCTTGCGGATGACGTAGAGCTTGCGGTCGAACGTGCGGTCGTCGGCCACGCCCTTGCCGCGGCCGATGAAGATCTGCCAGATGTCGGGCTCGGAGACCTTGGCGGTCTTGCCGATGAACTGGTTGACGGTCGGCACCTTGCGCCAGCCGAGGAACCGCTGCCCTTCGGCGGCGATGGCCTCTTCGAGGATGCGCTTGCACTCCTCGCCCTGCGTCGCGTTGCGCGGGAGGAAGACGAGGCCGGTGCCGTATTCCTGCTCGCCGGGCAGTTCGATGCCGATCTTCGCGCACTCGCGCCGATAGAACTGGTCGGGGATCTGGAGCAGGATGCCCGCGCCGTCGCCGGTCAGCGGGTCGCAGCCGCAGGCGCCGCGGTGGGTCAGGCGAACCAGGATTTCCAAGGCGTGGTGGATGATGTCGTGCGACTTCTTGCCGTGGAGGTTGCAGATGAAGCCGACGCCGCACGCGTCGTGCTCGTTCTGGGGGTCGTACATGCCCTGCTTTTCGGGGAAGCCGCTCGGGCAGAATTCCTTATCCTCAGTATAGGCAGACTCGTTCTTGGCCATAAAACAACCTCATCTCGTTCCGGTAAAATTAGCGCGGTAATTTGTATATACCCCCCCCTCAAGTCAACCCCTTACACCGAAAAACAAGGGTTGCGAGTCCGGTGGAAACGGACGGCAGCTAGAAAGCCCAGCCCTTGGCGGCGAAGGCCTGTTCGAAAAGGTCGGGCGCGATGGGGCGGCCGTTGCGGGTGAGCACGCCGGTGACCTGCGCTTCGAGCACCGGCTTGCCGTCGGCCTTGCGGACGATCGCCTGGTCGAACACGAAGCGCAGGCGGCCTAGCTTGCGCAGGCCGACCTTGACGATAAAAACGTCGCGCGGGCGCAGGGGCAGCTTGTAGTCCATTTCGATGCGGGTGACCACGGCGTCGATGCCGTCGGCGCAGAGCCGGGTGAAATCGAGGTCTGCGGCATGGAGGAATTCGTGGCGGGCGTGTTCCAAGTAGTTCTGGTAGACGGCGTTGTTGACGATGCCCTGGAGGTCGCATTCATAGTCGCGCACCATCAGCTCGATTTCAAAAAGCGCCTCCACCTAACCGTTCCCCTTGTGCTTGCGGCTTTGGGACTGCATCGATTTGTGGAACCGTCCCGTCTCTTTTTCCTTCCAGCGCTTTTCGCGGACGGCGCGCTCGTTTTGGGCGGCCTCCTTGAACAGGCGGATAAAGTTGGCGTAGCGGGCCGGGGGGATTTCGCCGCGCTCGACGGCCTCGGCCACGGCGCAGCCCTGAGTGCCTTCGTGGCTGCAATCGGTAAAGCGGCAGCGGGCGGCGAGGGCGAGAATGTCGTCGAAGGTTTCGGAAATCCCTTCGGCCACGTCGAAGCTGCCGAGTTCGCGCATGCCGGGGGTGTCGACGACGTGCGCGCCGTTGTCGAGCGTGACCAGCTCCCGCCAGGTGGTGGTATGGACGCCCTTGCCGTCGGATTCGCGCACCGGGAGGGTGAAGAGGAAGTCCTCCTCGCCGATGAGATGGTTGAGCAGCGTGGTTTTGCCAACGCCCGAGGTTCCGATGACGCAATAGGTCTTGCCGGGCTCGAAGAGTTCCATCACCGCATCAAGCCCCTGCTCGTCTTCGTTGCTGAAGGCGAGGATGCGAACCCCGGGCATGCGCTCGTTGACTTCGGACTGCTTGGCCTTCAGCTCCTTTTTCTTGAGCAGATCGGATTTGCTCAGCAGCACCACCGGTTCGATGCCGCTTTCGTTGACCATCACCAGGTAGCGCTCCAGCCGCTGGAGGTTATAGCCCGGGCCGAGGGCCTGCATGATGAAGGCGGTATCGATGTTGGCGGCGATGAGCTGGTGGCGGACGGTGCGTCCGGCGGTTTTGCGCGCCAGCGCGGATTTCCGCTCCAGCACCCGGTGGATGGTGCCGAATTCCCCGGCATCGAAATCCTTGACCAGCACCCAGTCGCCGACGGTGGGGTAGTCGAGCTTGGATTCGGCCTGGTGGCGCATCCGCCCGCTCATCTTGGCGGTACGGGTTTCCTCGCCGTCGGAGACTTCGCATTCGCCCTTGTGGATGGCGGTGACGCGCGCCACCTTCAAACCCGCATCCTTTTCAGGATCGATCTGTGCGGCAAACCATTCGTTGTAGCCAAATTCCTCGAGCGTCATATGCGGTTCCATTTCCGGCAGCGGGGGAAAGCATTACCATGAAAACAGCCGCCGGCAAACGTGTAAAACAAAGAAGCCACCCGCCGGCACCCCCGCCCGATTGGCGCGGAACGCCGCTTGCCATGGAAGTCCGATCCGAATCCCGCCGGAACACGGGCAGCTAGAACGTAACCCGCGCGATTTCAACAACCACGTCGTCGCCATAATAGGCTTTGGCCTTTCTTTCCAGCCGCCGCAGCACTTCCTCGATGGAGCCGCCCGCCGCTGGCTCGATGCCCGGCAGGTAGCCGTAGAAGTGGCAGGATTCATCCAAGCGGATGCACCCTGCGGAAAGCTGCATTCCGTCGACCGGGTGTACGATGACTTCCTTCTCTAGGCAGTCGTGTTTCATACCATCACCCTCTACGGGCTATATAGACCCGGAGACAAGGATCCGCAACTTATTTAAACGGTCGTTTCCCGCGGTTTTTGCACCCCGAAAACCGGCTGCGAAACAGGAAGACCGCTAGTAGTCCCACCACAGGTTGAGGGTGTAGGATTTGACGGTGCGGGAGGCCCCTTTTCCGTCGGTGTAGGTGTGCGGATGGTCGGGCATGGGCCAGCAGTAGCCCGCCATCGGCATACCCACTTGCGCCCCGTCGGTCACGCACCCCATCAGAAAGAAAACCTTGCCGTCCGCACCCTCGACCAGAAAGGCGTCCTGCCCGATCTGGAGGATGCTGCCTTGGAAGATTTCGCGCCCGGGAACCTGCTGCTTGCGGACGTTGAAGGCCTTGATCGCCCCGGCCCACGCCTGCTCCACCGGCTCGCCCTCCTCGATGGCGTTTTCGAACCGGTACTGCAAATAGTTGAGCGCAGCCGGATCGACCACCTTCAGCTTGCCCGCGCACGCCGGGCATTGCGGATTTTTCTCCGCGCAACAATCGGCGCAGGGGATCGTAAAATCGGAGAGGGTGATCGTCTTGGCCAGCTTCGGCGCGGTCTGGGCCAGGTGCTTGAGGTGGAGGGCTGCTTTTTCGTAGTCGCCCTTGAGCAGGTTTTGGATGGTGGCGTTAATGTCGTCCTTCGGCTCGGCCAGGATGGGAATGCCGAAGAAATCGTTTCCATGCGCCGCCAGCGCCAACGCCAACGCCGCCATCAAAACCGCCACCCTCCGCTTCATGTGCATTCTCTCCGTTAAAGGCTCCAGACTAAGCGACGAAAACAACGTGAAACCCTCCACCCTGGCAGCGCGCCATGCCTCAGAAGGTATCGACCACCGGGCTGTCGAGCGTGCCGATGGCGGCGGCATCGGGATCGTCGCGCGGCAGCGGGGTGAGCGGAATGTCGATTTGCTTCGGGGAGCCGGGCCCCATGCCGATGATCGACGGCTTGAACCCCTTCTTCTTGATCTCGAAAACGCGTTCGGCCTCGACGACCGTGGTGAAGGGGGCTTCGCCCAGCTTTTCGAGCCCGCCGAGGCGGTAGACCTCGGCACCGGGCGGATCGGTCACGATGGTTTTGTAGGGGATCGGCTCCAGCTCCACGCGGAGGGTGCGCGGCGAACCCGGGGAAACGGCGACCGAGCGGTCCTTGAAGCCCTCTTTCTTGATTTCGAAGAGCGCGTCGCCTTCGACCTCGACGCTGTAAGGCAGCTCGCCAATGCGTTCGAGGCCGCCGGCGCGGTAAACGTTGGCGCCTGCCGGCCCGTCGATGGTCACCTTGGAGAGCTGCTCCAGGACAATGTCGATGCGGTGCGGGGCGGTCCGGCTGACCAGCACCTGCTGCGGGCGGAAGCCTTCGAGGCGGTATTCGAGCGCGCTACCCGCCTCCAGGGTGAGGGTGGCGGGGGTGGTGCCGATCTGTTCGCCGGCGACGCGGTCGAAAATGGCCACCGGCCCTTGGGCGGACTGGAAGGTGATGCGGCGGTAGAAGGCGGACTGGTAGCCGGAGAGCGATTTGAGTTCGAAGACGTGGCTTTCGTTCGGAACCAGGTCGCGCTCGACCGGCTCGAACCCGTCGAGTTTGACGAGGACGCGCCGCGGCCGCACCAGGAAGAGGCTGCAGGGTGCCGTGCCCAGTTCATCCTTGGTTTCGGCGTCGAGCACCTTTGCGCCGCGCGGCAGGGTGTCGATGCGCGTGCGGCCCACCCATTGCATGGCGACATGCATGTGCTTGGGGGCGAGCGAACTGACAACCAGATCCTCCTCGACATAGCCGTAGCGCCGCAGGGTCAGGTTGCGCGCGCCGGACATCAGCTTGAAGCGGTAGGGGGTGGACGCGACGCGCTCCCCTTCCTCGTAAACCTCGGCGGAGGGTTCGGAGGTGATCTCGAACGACGAGCAACCGGACAGGAGCAGGACGGGCAGGGCCCACATCGGCATAAAGCGGAATCTCATGGAAACCTCCAAGGTCTGAAACTAGCGCGGGCCGCCTTCGATCGCCATGCGGTCGAAGCCCAGCCGGTCGAGAAACTGGCCATAGAACCATTTAGGCGGATCGGGCTGTTCCTTTTCATACTTCTGCACATAGGCCTTCCAGGCGGCGGGATAGGCCAGCAGCGGCGGGAAGCACCCGTCCGCGTTTTCCGACAGGCGGCCCGACAGCAAAGCGGCCGAGGCTTGGGGC